>NZ_JBFTIS010000005.1:0-197494 GCF_056395005.1 Stenotrophomonas sp. 10N36
GCCGACCGTTGGTCGGCTGCTCCCACATCGCGCCCAAAGCAGCCGACCAACGGTCGGCTCTACCCCGGAGCGCGACGGCCGCCGACGCGGCCTCTCAGCCGCCCCAAACCAGCGCCAGCTCCAGCGCCACCCAGCCCAGGAACGCCACCAGCAGCACGCCGCCTTCGCGGCGGCTGACGGTCAGGTCGCCACGCAACATCGGGTACAGTACCAGCACGAAGGCGATCGCCGCCGGCAGCTCCAGGCGCACGAACGACGCCGGTACGGCCAGCGGCCGCAGTGCGGCCATGCCGCCCACCACCACCAGCAGGTTGAACAGGCTCGAGCCGATCACGTGGCCCAGCACCATGTCGCCCTGCCCGCGCCGTGCCGCCGCCACCGCCGCCGCCACTTCGGGCAGCGCGGTGCCAATGGCCACCGGCAACAGGCCCACCAGCAACGGCGACCAGCCCAGCCCCGCGCCGAACACCGGCGCGGCCTGCACGATCCAGCGCGCGCCGTAGTACAGGCACACCCCGGCGAACACCACCCGCACCAGGTTGAGGAACAGGCCGGTGCGGGTCATCGCATAGCCGGCGATGGCCTCGCGCACGGGGTCCGATTCCAGCCGCGCGCGGCGCAGCACGAACACCAGCGACGCCACGAAGCCGAGCAGCAGCAGGCCGCCTTCCCAGCGCGTCACCACGCCGTCCAGGCCGAACACGATCAGCGCCAGGCTCGCCAGCGCCACCAGCACCAGCAGCGGCGACAGCAGCCGCGCGCGCACCAGCAGCGGGGCCGCCAGCGCGGCCAGGCCCAAGGTCAGGCCGACGTTGACGATATTGCTGCCCACCGCGTTACCCAGCGCGAGCTCTTCGGCTCCCACCACGAACGCACGCGCGTTGACCACCAGTTCCGGCAGCGAGGTGCCGAAGGCCACCAGCAGCAGCCCGGCCATGAACGGCGAGGCGCCGAAGCGCTGGGCCAGGCCGGAGGCCGCCTTGACGATCGAATCGCCGCCCAGTGCCAGCAGCAGCAATCCCAGCAGGAACCAAGCAGTGGCAGCAATCATCGGCAATCCCCAGGCATCAATGGGCCGATTCTAGAGCCAGACCGCACGCAGGGGGTGAGGAATCGGGCGCCCCTCGGCAGAAGCGGCGCGGCCTGCCCACGGCGCGCGCCGCAGCAGGCTTACGAGCAGCCTTCGACGTAGTCCACCTGCGGGGTCTGGCCGACCCGCCAGGCGCTGACATTGCCGTCGCCGTTGATCTCGAAGTTGATCAGCGCGCCGCCCTCGGTGGCCGGCCGCACGCGCAGGTTGTGGCCCTTCTCGTCGTACTTGTGCGGGGTGACATCGCCGCGGTCGGGGTACAGGGTCTGCAGCTGGCCCAGCGACATACCGACCTTGCCGCCCCCGGGCGCGGTGATGCGGTCGTTGCGCACGTCGTAGCGGACCAGACGCTTGCCTTCGATCATCAGGATCACGTCCTCGGCCTGTGCCCCTTCCGGGCGCAGTGCATGGCAGTAGTCGTCCGGCACCTCGCCCTGCAGCGGCGCCTTCCAGGCGGCTCGCACCGCGTCCAGGGTGCTGCCCAGGGTCAGCGGGCCATAGCCATCCAGCCGCGCCGGGCCGGCGGCGGCCGGGTCCTGCGCTGCGGGCGCTGCGGGCGCTGCAGGCGGTGCGGCGGGCGCGGCCGGCGTTGTGTCGACCGGCGTCGGCACGGCGGCCTCGGCGTCCTTCGACGGGGTTTCAGGGGTGCGGTCGCAGCTGCTCAGTGCCAACGCGATGCCCAATGCCAGAACGCTTCCCAGCTGCTTCATCTGCACTTCCTCCAGTCGGTGGTCGGCAGCCTAGCGCGAACGCTGTGCAGTGGCTGCATGCAGGAACGTGATTGTCATCGCGGTTTCACCTGCCGCGTTCAGGCTCGGCCTGCACCGCATCGACCCCACGCCCATGCAACCGCGCAAGACCGACCTCGCCCGCACCGCCCTGCAGGCCCACCGTGCGCCCCTGGACATGCGCCAGCGCCGCCTGCTGATCCTGTGCGACGGCCAACGCGATCTGCCGCAGCTCACCGCCATGATCGGGCCGGAAGCGTCAGCAATGGTGATCCAGCTGATCCAGGCCGGGTACTTGGTGTCCAGCGCCGCAGCCGAGCCCACGCCACCGCCCGCCCCTGAGCCCGTGCCGACGCCCGCGGCACCGGCAGCAGTCCCGACCGAGCGCCGGCGCTCGCTGGTGGCCGCGCGCATCTACCTGCTGGGCATCCTGGAACTGCAACGGCACCCCCACGCGGCCGCGCTGTTGCATGCGCTGCAGCAGGCACGCAGCGACGAGGCGGTGATCGCCGGCCTGCATACCGCGCTGGATGCGCTGCCCGCGCTCACCTCGCCCGGCTATGCCGAGCGGGTCCGCCAGCGCCTGCTGGAAGTGCTGCCGAAGGAGCAGGTCGACGGGTTCCAGACGCTCGCCGTTTGATCACGCATTGCGCGATGCTGGTTGTGATGAAGACCTTGAATTGGACATGGCCGGACGCTGCGGGCACGGTGTCAGGCATCGCCCGAGCCAGAGGATTCATTGATGTATGATTCCCATGTAACTATTGATTGGGAGTCCATCATGGTCAGCACAATCAAACTGGCGACTGTCCGCGAGCTGGCTGGGGCCGGCAGCGTGCGGGAAACGACCTTGGTTGCGGCAGCCGATGGCTACACGATCACCTTCGCCTTGGAAAACAGCGAGCGGGCCTTGGGCACCAAGGATGGTGCGCCGCGTCTGTTCTCCGGCGTCCAGGCCGCTGCGCGGGTGCTTTCCAAACTGGGCATCACGCGGTATCGCGTGGATGCCACGGCAACGGCAGGCGCCGATCCCATTCGTCGCTCCCGTCCGGATCGGGCACGTGCACTGAAGCAACTGCATGACGATGCCGCGTACCTCGATCAGATCAGGGACGCCGTAGCGGAATCACGTGCAGACGCACGACCCGCATTGTCCAGCACCGAAGCACGCCAGCAGATGGATGCACTGAAGACACGGCTCAGCCGCGATCTTCAGTCGGCAATGAAGCGCCACGCACGCACGAAATGACGGTTGCCTGGAGCAGGCGCGCCATCGAGGACAGAACAGCGCGGTTGGTCGAGGCGCTTGAGCGCGCCTGTGAAGTACCCGACCCGCAGCTGTTCACTGCAGCTGTTGAGCGCGATGACGCGATTGAGCAGGAAGGCAACGCACTGGACGGTGCCGCGCGTTATCGGTCGGGCTGGGTGGAAGGAACGTTCATCTATGCAACTCGCGACGGTAGGCACCTCATTGCCTACCAGCGTGAGGCAGATGAGGTTCGCATTGATCGCGTGCTATTGACCCGACGCCACTTGAACCGCGACTGAGGGCTGGCCCGAATCTCTCCTGGCGTGGACCTGCGGCGTCCCGACGCAACACCCCGACCAACGCGGGGAGAGAATGAGCAGTCAACTGCCCTGCGGCGCCTCGGCGATGACGGCGCTTTCGCACGTTGCCTGCGGTGGCACCTCAGGGCGCGGTCAGCGCCACAATCAACGCCTCTGCAACCGCCGGTTCTTCCACATGGCGCAGGTTGTCCACGTTGAGGATGTCGCCCTGCATCTGCGCGTAGCGGCGAAGGCGGCGCGTGAGCACCTTGGTGGCGGCATCGGCCGGTGCCGCGGACAACGCCTCCAACGCCCGGCGCGCACGTGCGGCGATGTCCGGCAGGAAAACATGGCGCGGATCGCGTGGCGGAATGACGTTATCCAGCCGGCAGTTCTCGAAGGACACGTAGTCCAGAACGCAGGCGCTGAAGTCCGCATCCAGCAAGGCCGGTGTACCGGCGGCAACAAACCTCACGTCCTTCAGCACGCCCTCGAACCGGCAGCCGGTGGTGGCGTGTGCCGGCATGCCGGTGTCGACGATCCGGCAGTTGATGAAGGTGCAGCCGTCGAGCACGCAGGCATCGAAACGGCTCTGGCGGAAATCGCAGGTGTCGAAGACGCAGCCGCGAAACACGGTGTCATTGAGGCCACTGGCGCGAAAGTCGACACGGGTGAACTTGCACGCCTCCATCACGGTGCGCTCGAAGAACCGCACCTCGGACATATCGCAGCCCTCGAAGACGGTACGTTGCAGCGTGCAGCGCTCGAACAGCGGCGCTTCCAGGCTGACGCCGCGCAGGTGCAGACCCTCGATATGCTCGCCAACGAAACRCGCTCTGGCGGGCAGCCGCAACGAGATGGCCGCCTCGTGCAGCAGGTTCAGTGACGCGTGCGGCAGGGTCGCGCTCACGCGGTGAAGTTCGCCTTCAGGCCCTGCCAGCACTGCTGGTAATCGCGCTGCCGGTGCGCGGCGTCCATGGCCTGCGCGGTCGGGCGGATCACCCCACGGGTTTCGAACATGAAGGCCATGGTGTCCTTGATCACGTCCGGTTTGCTCAGGTCAGCCGCAGAGGCCTTGTCGAACGTGGCCGCATCCGGGCCGTGCCCGCTCATGCAGTTGTGCAGCGAGGCGCCCCCGGGCACGAAGCCGGCTGCCTTGGCGTCGTAGGCACCGTGGATGAGGCCCATGAACTCGCTGGCGATGTTGCGGTGGAACCACGGCGGCCGGAACGTGTCCTGCGCCACCAGCCAGCGCGGCGGGAAGATGGCGAAGTCCATGTTGCTGGTCCCCGGGGTGTCGCTGGGCGAATGCAGCACCAGGAAGATCGACGGATCCGGATGGTCGTGGCTGATCGAGCCGATGGTGTTGAAGCGGCGCAGGTCGTAGCGGTACGGTGCGTAGTTGCCGTGCCAGGCGACCACGTCCAGCGGCGAGTGGCCGATGGGCGCGCGCCACAGCTGGCCGCCGAACTTGGCGATCAGCTCGAAGTCCCCCTCGATGTTCTCGAAGGCGGCCTGCGGCGTTTCGAAATCACGCGGGTTGGCCAGACCGTTGGAGCCGATGGGCCCCAGGTCGGGCAGCTTCAGCAGGGCGCCAAAGTTCTCGCAGATGTAGCCACGTGCCTGGCCGTCGGGCAGTTCAACCCGGAAGCGCACGCCACGCGGAATCACCGCCACCTGCTGCGGCTCGATCTCGACCACGCCCAGCTCGGTGAGCAGGCGCAGGCGACCCAGCTGCGGCACGATCAGCAGCTCGCCGTCGGCGTTGTAGAAGTAGCGGCCCTGCATGTCGGCGTTGGCCGCGTACAGGTGGATGCCCACGCCATGGTGCGCGTCGGGCGCGCCGTTGCCGCCCATGGTGTACAGGCCATCGATGAAATCGGTGGGGGTGCCGGGCAGCGGCAGCGGGTCCCAGCGCAGCTGGTTGGGCGACACCGCCCCCGCGGCGAAGTCGCCGTGCAGGTGCGGCTGGGCGTAGACAGTGAACTCACCGTGCGCCAACGCCGGGCGGATCCGGTACAGCCAGCTGCGCCGGTTGCTGCCGCGCGGTGCGGTGAACGCAGTGCCCGACAACTGTTCGGCGTACAGGCCATGCGCCACCCGCTGTGGCGAGTTGCGCCCTACCGGCAGCGCGCCGGGGACGGCCTCAGTGGCGAACTCGTTGCCGAAGCCGGTCTGGTAACCGCGGGCGGTGATGGAGGTGCTCATCTGTGCGTGTCCTGGCGGAGCCTGGGAGGTGTGCGATGGTCGTGCGTTGGAGCAGCCGGGCAGAGCCCGGCTCTACGGGTATGTCCGGCCTTGCAGCAGCCGGGCAGCGCCCGGCGGTACGGAGGGTCCGGCGTGGCGGGCGCCGCGCCGGACCTATGCCGGGTTACGTTACAGCACGCCGCGCTTCATCTGGTCGCGTTCGATGCTCTCGAACAGCGCGGTGAAGTTGCCTTCGCCGAAGCCTTCGTTGCCCTTGCGCTGGATGATCTCGAAGAAGATCGGGCCGATGCAGTTGGTGGTGAAGATCTGCAGCAGCTTGCGCTGCTTGGTTTCCGGATCGGCGTCGATCAGGATCTTGTTTTTGGCCAGGCGCGCCACGTCTTCGCCGTGGCCCGGCACGCGCATGTCGATCACGTCGAAGTAGGTGTCCGGGGTATCCAGGAATTCCACGCCCTGCGCACGCATCGCCTCGACGGTGTCGTAGATGTTGTCGGTGAAGCAGGCGATGTGCTGGATGCCCTCGCCCTTGTAGGCGTCCAGGTACTCGTTGATCTGGCTCTTCGGATCGGACGATTCGTTGAGCGGGATGCGCACGATGCCGTCCGGGGCGGTCATCGCCTTGGACACCAGGCCGGTCTTGAGGCCCTTGATGTCGAAGTAGCGGATTTCGCGGAAGTTGAACAGGCGCTCGTAGTAGTCCGACCACTGCTGCATGTTGCCGAAGTACAGATTGTGGGTGAGGTGGTCGATGAAGGTCAGGCCGAACCCGGTCGGGCGCGTGTTGACGCCTTCGATCGGCGCGTAGTCGGCATCGAACATGCTGCCGTTGGCGCCATAGCGGTCCACCAGGTACAGCATGCAGTCGCCGATGCCCTTGATCACCGGGGCCGGCACGGCCTTGCTGTCCGGCTTGAAGTCGATCGCTTCGGCGCCGTTGCCCAGCGCCATCTGGAACACGTCGTCACCCGGCTTCTGGAAGCGGATGGCGAAACCACAGGCGCACGGGCCGTGCTTTTCAGCGAAGTCCGAGGCGAACGAATCGGGTTCTTCGTTGACCAGGAAGTTGACGTCGCCCTGGCGGTACACGGTGATGGCGCGGCGCTTGTGGCGCAGCACGGCGGTGAAGCCCATCTTGCGGAAGTAGTCGTGCAGTTCGGCGGCGCGGCCGGCCGGCGCGGCGAACTCGACGAACTCGAACCCGTCGATGCCCATCGGGTTTTCGAAGGTGGTGACCTGCATGCCCGGATCGGGTGCGTGGGACGCGGTGCTCGGTTGGCTGTTCATGATGTGGCTCCAAAGCAAAGTCCGCATCGGAAAAAACCAGGTGCGGGAGGCGGGCAGACCCGCGAGAATGCGGTGTCCGGAACTAAGGTTTATAGTTTCACATGAAACCACCATCAAGGTGCACCGCAGCATGAACCCACCCGATCCCAGCAGCCACAGCATCCGTGCCTCGCACGCCCTGCTCGACCTGGAACAGTTCCTGCCGTACCGGCTGAGCGTCCTGTCCAACCGGGTCAGCGGCAATATCGCCAAGCTGTATGGGGACCGTTATGGTCTGGCGATCCCGGAATGGCGGGTCATCACCATTCTGGCGCTGTATCCGGGCTCGTCGGCCAGCGAAGTGTCCGACCGCACCGCGATGGACAAGGTGGCCGTCAGCCGCGCCGTGGCCAGACTGCTCGAGCGTGGCTTCATCAAGCGTGAAACCCACGGCGACGACCGGCGCCGCTCGGTGCTGGCGCTGTCGGCGGCCGGCTTCGAGGTGTACGAGACCATCGCACCGCTGGTGATCGAGATCACCCGCAAGCTGATGTCCGTGCTGAGCGAGGAGGAGGAACAGATGCTGGAGACGCTGATCCTGCGCCTGGCCGGGGAAGGCCTGCAGAAGATGGACCAGGGCTGAGCGACAGGCGTACCCACCAACGGTGGGTACCTACGTAGCGATTGCGCATTCGCGCTTCCGCTCCCACGCTTTGCTGCGCAAAACGCGGGCCCCCCTCACCATCACCCACATCCCCGCGCCTTCGGCGCGCCCCCTTGGACTCCAAGGGGGCTTTCCTCCAGACAGGGTTCCCATCAACGGTGGGTACCTACGCCGGTAGGCAACGACCGTTGGTCGTTGCGCGTCAGCTCAGATGCTTGCGCCGCGCATGCACCCACGGCGCAGCCAGCGCACCGATGGCGCCGCCGGCGAAGGCGAGCGAGGCGGCCACTACCGCCGCCTCGATGGCATTGGGCAGGGCCAGCGCGGCCAGCACCAGCAGGGCCGAGGGCAGGCCGATGAAGGTGGCCATGAAGTAGCCCCAGCGCGGCGCCCAGGTGCCTACCTGGAGCAGGCTCACCGGCATCCACGTTTCGGCCGAGGCGTCCTGTTTGACCTTGGCCGCCACCTTGGTCAGGTCCACTTCCACCGGCCCCTTGCCGGTGCGCGCCACGGCCAGCATCTGCGCCACCTCCTCCACCGGCGGGAACGAGGTCGGCCACGTCATCGGAGCGGTGACCCCGTAAGCGGTCAACAACGGCACGCTGATCCACGGCGCCAGCAGCGGGCGCAGCTTGCGCCGGTCGAGCACGCACCAGAGCTGGCTCACGCCATGGGCCACCACCGCGTACAGCGCCAGCTGACCCGGTTCGGGGTACGGCAGCATGCTCACCCGGGCGGCCATGCTGTCGTAGCCCATCTGACGCAGGAAGCCAGGACGGGTGCGGCCCTCGTGCGCCCAGGCCAGGCCCAGCGCCCCCACCAGATAGGCCTCGGCCGGATCCTTCACCCCGGCACTGGCGCGGTCGTCGCTGGCCAGGAAGAAGGCCAGCGACTTGGGCTCGTCCACGTCGTCGCGGTCCCAGCGGCCGGCGTCGCCCAGCACATGCTTGAGCGGCAGCCGCGCCGGGGCGGTCTCGGCCTTGGCCGCGTTCTGCAGGAACGGCAGCACCGACAGCACGAAGCTCTGCAGGTCCAGCGCGCGCAAACCGCTTCCCTGCCATTCCGGCGGCAGCAGCCCGGCCAGGGCCGGGTTGCGCGCCAGCAGGTCCAGCTGCGCCTTCTGCTCGACCAGCTTCTGCACCGCGGCCTTGAGCATCACGTTGTCGGGCACCGCCACCAGCGGCAGCCGGTAGCGGATGGCGCCAGGGGCCGGCGCATCGTCGTGCGCATCGCCGCCGTCCAACGTGCCGTGGTCGTCCAGCAGCACATCCACCGGGGGCAGGCTTACCCCGCCGGTGACATCAAGGCTGGTGTCCGAAGTGCTGTCGTTGGTGCCCGGCTGCATGCGTATCCGTCCATTGGTGTGCGCCACGAAACACGCGCGGCATGAGGTCCTTGGAGGTAACGGCAGCGGCCTGCGGAAGTTGAGGGGCGGTTTCGGTGCCGGAGCGGTTGATGCGACCATAGCGGCTGGAACAGCGTGCACAGCAGGAAGCCAATGACCTTCTCCAACCGGATGCGATGGGCGTGCTGCACGCTGCTGCTGGCAGGACTTCTCACACCAGGATGGGCGATGGCTTTTTCAAAGACGCTGTATCTGTTTTCCGAGGTGCACGGCACGGTACTGCTGAACGGGCAACCGGCGCAGGGCGTGGAGGTCGAGCAGGACTACCACTGGCGCTGGGGCGAACAGAAGCGCACCACGACCGTGACCACCGATGCGCAGGGGCGTTTCCACTTTGCGGAAGTGACAGGCACGTCATGGACCGCCCGCCTGCTGCCGCATGAGCCGGTGATCGTCCAGCGCATCACGCTGCGCTACCAGGGCAAGGAGCACAAGGGCTGGTACATGGCCAAGCACAACTACGACCGTCTGGGCGAAGTGCCGGGCCGGCCGTTGACGCTGGTGTGTGACCTGGCCGATGAGGCAGTGGCCCATCCGGACACGGAAACCTTCGGCATCTGCGTGCTGCGCTAGCGGCACGCCAGGCCTGGAATCCGGCAGCGGGTCAGAGATGCCGTGATGCATTTGCGACTGCGTTGACAGCCGCTGCGGACGGCATTACGCGGGCGTTGGGGCCCAGCGCCCGACCCRCCGACAGCGCCAGAAAAGCCTGGCTTCCCCTGCTTAYCGCAAGCCGAGCCCCGTAGCGGCCGGTAGGCTCCTGGGCAAAATAAAGGAGGAGGCCGCCCCGCGGCCGGGGGACATTTGCGCCAGGGGCCTACCGGCTGCTACGGGGCCCTCACACGCGCGACCAGCCCGGTCAAAGACGCCGGCCGATCCAAGGCGCCTGCACACATGCCCACCCGCGTAGCGTCGTGCTCACGCTGCGACGGCCCTTGCAACAACACGCTCCCCTCAGATGAGAGAAGAACCAAAAAAAAGCCCCGATGCCGAGAGGCATCGAGGCGTTCTTCTTGACCGATCCACGTTACGTGGACTGCCGCAGCGCTTGGATCACGGCGCCTTGGCAGGCGCCCAGTCCTTCATGAAGGCGAAGAACCGCGTGCGGTTGTACCCCTTCGGCTGACCCTTGTCGGCCTCCAGCTCGCCGGTGAACTGCGAGTGCAGCAGCTTGCCGTCGGCGTCGAGCACGAACAGGTGCGGGTAGCCCTTGATCGCCGGGAACTGCGACAGGAATGCCGCGTTCTCGTTGTCTTCGCTGTAATTGACCTTCATCCACACGAAGTTGGCGTCGCGGAAGCTGCGGATCTCCGCATCGCCCTCGATGAAGGCATCCATCAGGTGGCACCACGAGCACCACTCCCCGCCCACGTCCAGCACGATCCGCTTGCCCCCGCGCTGAGCCTCGACCTTGGCCGTGGCCAGGTCGGCGACCGGATCGCGGGCCGGGTCGAACTGCGCGTTGAGCGCCGCCACGGCGGCGACATCCGCCGCGGCCGGGGTATTGCCCGAGGCCACCGGTACGCTGGGATCAGCGACCGGCGCCTTCTGCTCGGTGGTGTCCACCGGCTGCGCAGGCGCGGTAGCAGGCGCCGACGACGGCGAGCAGGCGGCCAGCAGGCCGGCCACGATCATCGCACCACCCCATGCGTGCATGCGCATCATCGACCTCACTTGACGCCGTGCATCAGCTTGTTGATCAGCGGGGCGAGCAGGAACAGCAGCGCACCGGAAATGATCAACGCCCAGAAACCGAAGGTGTAGCCCTTCAGGGCCGATTCCACGGTCATGCCGCCTTCGCCACTGACCACGCCGGCAAAGATGCCCGACAGGTTGTTGCCGATGCCGGTGGACAGGAACCAGCCGCCCATGCCGAAGCCCACCAGGCGCACCGGGGCCAGCTTGGTCACCATCGACAGGCCGATCGGCGACAGGCACAGCTCACCGACCGACTGGATGACGTAGACCATGAACAGCGTCCAGAACGGGATCTTGCCGTCCACCACCATGCTCGACAGGGCCAGCATCAGCAGCGCGAAGGCCGCGCCGTTGAACAGCAGGCCCAGGCCGAACTTGCGCGGGATCGACGGGTTGGCGCGGCCGAGCTTGATCCAGATCCAGGCAATGATCGGGGCCAGGGTGATGATGGCCACCGAGTTGACCGACTGGAACCACGCGGTCGGGAAGGTCCAGCCGCCGAGCTGGCGGTTGACGATCTCATCGGCCAGGAAGGTGAACGAGCTGCCGGCCTGTTCGAAGAACATCCAGAACATCACGTTGAAGACGAAGATGATCAGCATGGCGATCACGCGATCGCGCTGGACCTTGCCCTCGCGGATGCCTTCAACCAGCAGCAGCACGCCAAGCGCGATGAACATCACGCCCAGGATCCAGGCCAGCGCGGTGGCGCCGGTGGACAGCAGGAAGTAGGCCACCGGGATGGCGACGATCGCGCCCACGAACACCATGATGATGCGGCCGAACCCTTCGGCGCCCACCGGCGGTGCGCCGATGCCCTTCAGGCCGGCACGGCCGACGTAGAACCACGCCAGGCTGATCAGCATGCCGATGCCCGAGGCGATGAAGACCATCTTGTAGGACGGCATCGCCTGGGTGCCGAACACCCGTTCGGCCAGGTACTGGGTAAGCACCGGGGCGATCATCGCGCCGATGTTGATGCCCATGTAGAAGATGGTGAAGCCCGAGTCGCGCCGCTCATCCTTCAGGCCGTACAGCTTGCCGACCATGGTGGAAATGTTGGGCTTGAACAGGCCGTTGCCGATGATGATCGTGGCCAGGCCCAACTCGAACACTTCCTTGTTGGGCATGGCGACCATGAACAGGCCGGCGGCCATGATCACCGCGCCGGTCAGGATCGAGCGTTGGTAGCCCAGCACCCGGTCGGCCACGTAGCCGCCGAAGATGGCCGCGGCGTAGACCAGCGCCAGGTAGGCACCGTAGGTGCGGCTGGCGGCAGCCTGGCCGGCCGAGTCGCCCTCGAAGAACTGCGACACGATGTACAGCACCAGCGCCCAGCGGACGCCGTAGAACGCGAAGCGCTCCCAGAATTCGGTCATGAACAGCATCCACAACGGGCGCGGATGGCCCAGCGTGGTCTTGAAATCCGGCAGCGCCGGGTCGGGAACGGATTTCGCGGCGGCGTCTACGCTCATGCGGGATTCCTGGGTTCGGTGGAAGACATGCACGTCCGATGTGCGAACAGCGCGGGAGAATCCCAGACCAACGGCGTTCACGTCAAATACACGCTGATCCGTGCAGGTGACGGCATGCTCGCTGAACTTGCACCTGCAACCGTCGGGGAGGGCCCGCCAGCGCAGCAACGGCGGGGGCTGCGGGCAGCCCCGTGGTCATCCGGGTGTCATGATGAATAGGGCGATCGGTGCCCGCGCGGACTCAGGCGTCCGGCGGCATCGGGTCGTCGTTGCGGATCGTGGTGCGCACCTGGAACAGCTCCGGGAAGAAGGTCAGCTCCAGCGCCTGGCGCAGGAAGCCGACCCCGCTGGAGCCGCCGGTGCCGCGCTTGAAGCCGATCACCCGCATCACCGTGCGCATGTGACGGAAGCGCCACAGCTGGAACGCGGTCTCCAGGTCCACCAGGTCCTCGCACAGCGAATACTCGCGCCAGAAGCGGTCGGTGTTCTGGTAGATCCGCTCGAACACCGGGTGCAGGGCGTCGTCGGCCACGTGCGGCTGCTGCCAGTCGCGGCCGGTGTACTCGGCCGGTACCGGGTGGCCGAAGCGGGCCAGGTAGCGCAGGAATTCCTCGTACAGGCTGGGCGCGTCCAGCACTTCCTGCAGCTGCGCCTGGCCGGCCGGGTCGTGCGAGAACACCTGCAGCATCTGCGCGTTCTTGTTGCCCAGCAGGAACTCGATGTAGCGGTACTGCAGCGACTGGAAGCCCGAGGACGGGCCCAGCACGTCGCGGAAGCCCATGTACTCGGACGGGGTCAGGGTTTCCAGCACCGACCACTGCTCGGTGAGCTGGCGCAGCACCTGCTTGCTGCGCGCCAGCACCTTGCGGCACTGCCAGACCTCGTCGCGCTGCAGGAAGCCGATGGCCGCGCGCAGTTCGTGGGCCAGCAGCTTCAGCCACAGCTCGGAGGTCTGGTGCTGGATGATGAAGAGCATCTCATCGTGGTGCGGCGGGTTGGACAGCGGCTGCTGGGCGCTGAGCAGCTGGTCCAGCCGCAGGTAGCCGCCGTAGGTCAGGCGCCCCTGCAGATCGGTGTGGATACCGGCTTCGAGGTCGCGTTGGTTCTTCTCGACGGACATGGCGTGGGCCAAATGAGGGGGTCAAAGGGTAGCGCACAGCATGCGCTCCCGGGCGGCGGGTGCCATGCGCCGGCGTGTGGTGCCCAGGCCGGGCCCGGATTCTGCGCGGGCCGACCGGCGGCGGCGGCCACCCGCCCTGCCCCGGCAACCGCCGCTCATGCCCGGTTGCAGCAACTGAATACGTTGCAGTCATTGGCATTTCGCGCCCCTTACGGGGTATATGGGCGTATTGTCCACCGGGACACTTGCTGCGCCGCAGGACGGCTTTTTCGTACGCCTTCCTTAACATGGCAATTCATATCATTTGTAACTTCCTGTCGAAGGTGCAGTACGCAATGACGGTTGCCGCTGAGTTCAAGATCGAATACCTGCAGTACCTGGACACGGACGGCACGCTCGTCCGCGATGACCTGCCCGAGGCCCTGCGCGATCCACGCGCGCTGCTGCCGATGTTCAAGCAGATGCTGTTCGTGCGCGTGTTCGACGGCAAGTCGATCGCGCTGCAGCGCACCGGCAAGCTGGGTACCTACGCGGCCTGCCTGGGCCACGAAGCCGCGCACGTGGGCATTGGCGCCTCGATGCAGAAGGACGACGTGTTCGCACCGTCCTACCGCGAGTACGGCGCGATGTTCATGCGTGGCGTGCGCCCGCACGACGTGCTGATGTACTGGGGCGGCGACGAGCGTGGCAACGACTACGGCGGCAACGCGGCCAAGGACTTCCCGTTCTGCGTGCCGATTTCCACCCAGTGCCTGCATGCGGCCGGCGCGGCGCTGAAGTTCAAGCTCAACAATGAAAAGCAGATCGCGGTGGCGGTGTGTGGCGATGGCGGCAGCTCCAAGACCGACTTCTACGCTGCCCTGAACTCCGCCGGTGCCTACAAGCTCCCGCTGATCCTGTGCATCGTCAACAACGGCTGGGCCATCTCGGTCCCGCGTTCGGCCCAGACCGGCGCCGAAACGCTGGCGCAGAAGGGGCTGGCCGGTGGCCTGTTCTGCCTGCAGGTGGACGGCAACGACCTGATCGCGGTGATGGCCGCCATGCTGCAGGCGCGCGAACGCGCGCTGGCCGGCGACGGCGGCACCGTGCTGGAACTGATGACCTACCGCCTGTCCGACCACACCACCGCCGATGACGCGCGCCGCTACCGCGACGACGCCGAAGTGAAGGATGCCTGGCAGCGCGAGCCGATGCTGCGCCTGCGCAAGTACCTCACCAACGCCGGTGTGTGGAGCGAGGAAGAGGAAGCCGCCTGGACCGCCGAGTGCGGCAAGCGCGTGGACGAAGAAGTGAACCTGTACCTCAATACCCCGGTGCAGCCGGTGGAGGCGATGTTCGACTTCCTGTATGCCGATCCGCCGCAGGACCTGCTGGCCCAGCGTGCGCAGGCGATCGCCCTGGAGCAGCGCCATGGATGAGATCAAGAACGGCGCCTCCAGCGCGCAGACCAACGCCGCCGACAGCGCCGCCGTCGCGCGCGGAGAAGACATCATGACCACCACCCCGATCACCCTCATCGAAGCCATCACCCAGGCGCTGGCCTGGGAGCTGGAGCACGACAAGTCGGTGCTGGTGCTGGGCGAAGACGTGGGCGTCAACGGCGGCGTGTTCCGCGCCACCGCCGGCCTGCAGCAGCGCTTTGGCGCCGACCGCATCCTGGACACCCCGCTGGATGAAACCACCATCGCCGGGCTGACCATCGGCCTGGCCGCACAGGGCATGAAGCCGGTGGCCGAAGCCCAGTTCGACGGCTTCATGTACCCGATGGTGGACCACATCATCTGCCACGCCGCGCGCCTGCGTTACCGCACCCGTGGCCGCCTGCACTGCCCGATGGTGCTGCGCGTGCCGTGGGGCGGTGGCATCCGCGCGCCGGAGCACCACAGCGAAGCCAACGAGTCCATCTTCACCAACGTGCCGGGCCTGCGCGTGGTGCTGCCGTCCTCGCCGCAGCGCGCCTATGGCCTGCTGCTGGCCGCGATCCGCGAACCGGATCCGGTGATCTACATGGAGCCCAAGCGCATCTACCGCCAGTACAAGGAAGTGGTCGTCAATGACGGCGAAGCCTTGCCGCTGGACGTGTGCTTCGTGCTGCGCGACGGCACCGACGTGACCCTGGTGACCTGGGGCGCGCAGGTGAAGGAAGCGCTGGAAGCGGCCGACAAGCTGGCCGGCGAAGGCATCAGTGCCGAAGTGATCGACGTGGCCACGCTGCGTCCGCTCGACTTTGCCACCATCGCCGAATCGGTGGCCAAGACCGGCCGTTGCGTGATCGTGCAGGAGGCGCCGAAGACGGCCGGCTTCGGTGCGGAAATCGCCGCGCGCCTGGCCGAGGAATCGCTGTACGACCTGCTGGCACCGGTCGAGCGCGTCACCGGCTATGACACCCACATTCCGTTGTTCCGCCTGGAAATGAAGTACCTGCCGAGCGTGGACCGGATCGTCAGCGCGGCCAAACGCGCCATTGCGGCAGGCTGACGTGCGGGCCCGCCTCCTCGGCCCGTACCGCAGCCAGTACCCCAACCCGCTCCGGTTCCGCACCGGCCAGATCGTCGAACTGGGTGTTCGTGACGAGGAATGGCCGGCGTTTGCCTGGGTACGCACCGATGACGGGCGTGCCGGCTGGGCACCGGTGGCGTGGTTGCAGTTGCTGGACGAAGGTCGCGCAGAAGCCCTGCGCGACTATGACGCCCGCGAACTGGATGTGGACAGCGGTGAACTGGTCAAACTGCATCATGAACACGGTGGTTGGTGGTGGTCCGAGCGCGCGAACGGCGCGACGGGCTGGTTGCCGGCCCGCGATCTCGAACTGCTGGAAGAGAACTGCACATGAGTGAGAACAAGAATTTCCACCTGCCCGACCTCGGCGAAGGCCTGCCGGACGCCACGATCGTGGAGTGGTTCGTCAAGGTAGGCGACGTGATCGCGCTCGACGCGCCGCTGGTGTCCATGGAGACCGCCAAGGCCGTGGTCGAAGTGCCCTCGCCGTTCTCCGGCAAGGTGCTGGCGCTGGCCGGCGGTGAAGGCGACATCATTCCCACCGGCAGCGTGCTGGCCCAGTTCGAACTGGACCCGAACATGCCGCAGCGCGCCGATGGCCAGGACACCGGCCACAGCCACGGGCATGCCGCGCCGTCGCCCACCCCCAGCACCGGCCAGACCGCGGCCGCGCAGCCGGACAAGGTAGTGGCGTCGGACAACGGTGGCGAGATCGCCAAGCCCGGCGCCGAGCGCGATGACGCCGGCACCGTGGTCGGCGCCATGCAGAGCTCCAATGCCGTGCACGCCGAACAGGCCGTCGCCGTGGGCGGGGTCAAGGCCGTGCCGGCCGTGCGCGCCACCGCGCGCAAGCTGGGCGTGGACCTCACCCGCGTGCGTGCCACCGGCACCGATGGCGCGGTGACCATGGCCGACGTCAAGCAGGCCGCCGCCGATGGCAGCGCCAAGGTCGGCGCTGCGCCGGCACGCGCCGCCGTGGCCGCACCGGCTGCAGCTGCACCGGCACCGGTGGCGCGCGCCGCCGAATCGCGTACGCCGCTGTCGGCCGCCGGTCGCCCGATGCGCACCCAGCCGCCGGGCGTGGTGGCCAAGGGCCAGCCGGAACCGCTCAAGGGCGTGCGCCGCAACATGGCGCGGGTCATGGCCGATGCGCACAGCAAGGTCGTGCCGACCACGCTCAACGACGACGCCGACATCCACGCCTGGGTGCCGGGCAACGACGTCACCGCGCGCCTGGTGCGCTCGATCGTGGCGGCCTGCCAGAAGGTGCCGGCCCTGAACGCGTGGTTCGACGGCGATGCGCTCACCCGCACGCTGCACAACCAGGTGGACATCGGCATCGCGGTGGACACCGACGACGGCCTGTTCGTGCCTGCCCTGCGCAACGCTGACATGCTCGACGCCCGTGGCATCCGCGAGGGCGTGAACCGCCTGCGCGAGCAGGTGGAATCGCGCTCGATCGCCGCGTCCGAGCTGAGCGGCTACACCATCTCGCTGTCCAACTTCGGCATGTTCGCTGGCCGCTACGCGACCCCGGTCGTGGTGCCGCCGTGCGTGGCCATCGTCGGTGCCGGTCGTGCCCGCCACCAGATGACCCCGGTGATGGGCGGCGTGGAAGCGCACAAGGTGATCCCGCTGTCGGTCACCTTCGACCACCGCGCGGCGACCGGCGGTGAGGCGGCGCGCTTCCTGCGGGCGATGCTGGATGATCTGGCGCTGGCCAGCTGATCTGCGCGAGCGGGTAGCTGCCGACCGTTGGTCGGCGGGCAATGACGGATACGACAACGGCCACCGCAAGGTGGCCGTTGTTGTTTGCGCGCCCGGTAGTGCCGGCCGCTGGCCGGCTCCTCCGGATACCGTGCAGCCGACCAACGGTCGGCTCTACCTCGGTGGGTTTCCTGCAGCCGACCAACGGTCGGCTCTACGTCGGTGGGTTCCTGCAGCCGACCAACGGTCGGCTCTACCTCCGGGTGGGGTTCTGTGCAGCCGACCAACGGTCGGCTCTACCCGGCCAGGGCTGCTGCGCCTACGATCTGGACGCCCGGGCGCGGGGCCAGTGCTGCCTCCACCATCGCCGCGGCGATGTTCACCGCCGGGTTGATCCGCCAGGCGCGTGGCAGCACCGGGCCGAGCGCTCCCAGCACCAGGCTGGCCAGGTGCTCGCCGGTGCGGCGTTCGCTGCGTTCGCCGCCGATCAGGCCGGGGCGTACCAGCGTCAGCGAGCGGTAGCCCAGCCCGCGCAGGTCCTGTTCCAGCCGGCCCTTGACCTGGTTGTAGAAGATCCGCGACTGCGCATCGGCGCCCATCGCCGAATTCAGCACGAACGCGTGCGCCCCGTGGGCCTGGGCCAGGGTGGCCACCTGCAGCGGGTAGTCGTGGTCGATCCGGGCGAACACCGCGCGGCTGCCGGCCTGCTTGATCGTGCTGCCCAGCGCGCAGACCACCGCATCCACCGCCCACCAGGTCGCGTCCACCGGCAGCCGCTCGAAGTCGACCACCGGGTTGTGCAGGGCCGGGTCGGCGTGCGCCAGCGGCCGCCGGGTGGGCGCCACCACCGCATCGCAGCGCGGGTCATCCAGCAGCTGCTGCAGCACCTGCCCGCCCACCAGCCCGGTTGCCCCCACCAGCATCACCTTCATCGCACGCTCCCACCGTCAGATTGCCTACCATCGTGGCACAGCTGCCGTGCCCGTCCCGCGTTCAAGCCGGCCTGCACCGCGCCGATACTGTTCCAACCTCTTCCACCCGCCCGGCTGCCCCGCCGGTGACCCGCCAAGGATCCGCGCATGACCGACCCGCACGACGCTCCCCCCAGCCCCGGCACCGCCGTGGGCCGGCTGCTGTCGCGGCGCCAGGTGGAGAGCCGGGTGATCGACACCGCCAGCGTGGACGCGCCCGGCCCCAAGGGCGGCACCAGCGCCATGCTGCAGCGCCTGTTCGCCGGCATCGACAGCCCCGAACCGTTGCTGGCCGCCTTCGCCAACGGCATGTCCACCCTGCCCGGCGAACTGGGCGACATGGGCCTGCGCCTGCAGTCGGCGCAGCGCAGTGCCGACTGGGTCAGCTACGGCCGCGCGATGCGCCAGCTGATCGACAAGTACATCCGCACCATCGAGCAGGACAGCCCCGACGGCCAGCCCGACAGCCTGCGCCTGCGCGAGCTGCTGCGGCACACGCTGGGCGTGACCGTGGCCAGCCTGCTGCAGAACATGCCCGAGCTGCGGGAGGAGCCGGCGCAGATCGCCGCCGACCTGCGCCACTGGCACCCCGGCCAGCCGCTGCAGCCGATCGAACTGCGCCTGCGCGAGCTGACCCACCAGATCGGCGTGCGCAGCGATGGCTGGCAGGAACAGCAGGAACTGCTGCTGAGCCTGTTCGACCTGCTGCTGGACAACATCGGCGAGCTGCTCGACGACAGCAGCTGGCTGCATGGCCAGGTGCATGCGGTGCGCCAGCTGATCAGCGGCCCGCTGGACCGCGACTCGGTGGACCAGGCGCGCGCCAACCTACGCGAAGTAATCTACAAGCAGGGCCTGCTCAAACAGGGCATCGTCGAATCCAAGGCGGCCATGAAGGGCCTGATGGGCGGCTTCATCGAGCGCCTCGACGGCATGGCCGTGAGCACCGGCGAGTACCACGACCGGATCAGCAGTTATGCGCTGGCCCTGAAGGAAGCGCGCAGCATCGCCGATCTCAGCCAGCTGCTGCAGGGCGTGCTGCAGGACACCGGCCGCGTGCAGGAGCAGGCACTGCAGGCGCGCGACCACCTGGGCAATGCACGCCGCGAAGTGGAACAGGCCGAGCAGCGCATCGCCGAGCTGGAGCAGGAACTGCGCGATGTGTCCGGGCTGGTCCGCACCGACCCGCTGACCGGGGCGCTCAACCGCCGCGGCTTCGACGAACTGGTCGAGCGCGAGCTGGCACGGGCCGGCCGCCATGGCCACCCGCTGGCCCTGGCGCTGATCGACCTGGACGACTTCCACCAGACCAACACCGCCCACGGCCACGCCGGCGGCGATGCCGTGCTGCGCCACCTGGTGGCGGTCTGCCAGCTGCACCTGCGCAGCACCGATGCGATCGCCCGCATCGGCGGCGATGAGTTCGTGCTGCTGCTGCCCGAAACACCGGCCGCCGACAGCATGTCCACCCTGCTGCGGCTGCAGCGCTCGCTGGCCCAGCGCCCCTTGCAGCTGGATGACACGCGGGTGCCGGTGCACTTCAGCGCGGGGGTGGCGCAATGGCAGGCCGGCGAACCGGTGGATGGCCTGCTGCGGCGTGCCGATGCGGCCCTGTATGCGGCCAAGCGGGTCGGCAAGAATCGCGTGCAGGCGGCCGACGCACCCCGGTGACCGGCATAACCGCCGAGGCGCTGTGATAACTGCCGCCTCCGCGCGAATCACCCGGGTATGGACATGAACACCCCTGCCGCCCACGACCCGCGCCTGCGCTTCGCCGCGTTGCTCGACCAGCATCGCGGCATCGTGCTGAAGATCGCACGCGGCTACTGCGCGCACCAGGAAGACCGGCTCGACCTGATCCAGGACATCAGCGTGCAGGCCTGGGACGCGTTCGACAGCTTCGACCCGGCGCGCGCCCGCTTTTCCACCTGGCTGTACCGGGTCGCGCTCAACGTGGCCATCTCGCAGGTGCGCCGGCAGCAACTGCGCCAGCGCCACCACGCCGCGCTGGATGAGGACACCTTGCCGGTGGACGAGGGTGCACCGGCCGAACAGCAGCACGCCGTACAGCAGCTGGAGGGTGCGATCCGCGCGCTTCCGCCGCTGGACCGCGCCTTGATGCTGCTGCACCTGGACGATCACGACCACCGCCAGATCGCCGACATCCTCGGCATCAGCACCGCCAACGTGTCCACCCGCCTGCACCGCCTGCGCCAGCAGCTGCGTGCGCGCTTCGACCCCACCGCCTGAGGCCACCGTCATGCATACCGATCCACTCAAGCAGCTGTGGCACCAGGCCGGCGGCGATGCCGACGACAGCGAGGCCACCGCCGCTTTGAACAGCTGGCGCCGCCACCGGCAGTACGCCGCGCAACGCCAGTTGTCGGCATTCAGTGCGGTGCAGGTGGTGCAGCTGCTGTTCTGGCTGGGGCTGTCGATGTATTGCGGCAGCGTGTGGTGGCAGCAGCCACCGCTGGCGGTGATGCTCAGCGCCGTGGCGCTGCACATTTACTGCGTGGCGGTGATCATCGTCAGCGCGGCCCGGCTGCACCTGCGCGGGCAACTGCAGCCCGACCAGCCGGTGCTGCAGCAGTCCCGGCAATTGGCGGTGTTGCGCATGCAAACCGCCGTCGGCGAACTGTTGCTGGGGCTGCCCTGGTGCTGGCTGTGGCTGGCGGTGCCGGTGCTGGTGGCGTGGCAGGCGTGGGGCATCGACCTGTCCGCCTTCGCCGCACGCGCGTTGCTGATCTCGCTGGTGGCCGGGGCGGCGCTGATGACCGCCCTGCTGCTCCTGGCCCGGCGCTGGCAGCGGCAGGCCCCGGCGTCACCCCGCCTGCAGCGCGCGATCGATGCCTTGTCCGGGCGTCGCCTGGCCCGCGCACGCGCCGAGCTGGAGGCGCTGCGCGACTGGAACGGCAGCTGACAGACCGCGCGCCTGTCAGTGCGCCGCTTTCTTGCCGCGCAGCTTCTGGAAGCCCATCACCGCGGCCAGCACGATCGCACCGGCGATCACGCCGACCACCATGTTGCCCAGCGCGTTGATCAGCCAGCCCCACTGGCCTTCACCCCCCAGGGCGACCACGGCGTGGTGCAGCGCCGGCACGTTGTGCACCAGGATGCCGCCACCCACCAGGAACATCGCCGCGGTGCCGGCCACCGACAGGAACTTCATCAACCAGGGCGCGGCGATCAGCAGACCACGGCCGAATGCGGCCAGCCCGGCGCCCTTGCGCGACAGGTACAAGCCCAGGTCATCCAGCTTCACGATACCGGCCACCAGCCCGTAGACGAACACCGTCATGGCCAGCGCGATCACCACCAGCGCGGTGACCTGGTTGAGGAACGGGGCGGCCGAGACCACCCCCAGCGACAGCACGATGATCTCGGCCGACAGGATGAAGTCGGTGCGCACCGCGCCTTTCACCTTCTCGCCTTCCCAGGCCACCATGTCGACCTTCTCGTCGGCCAGCGCCTTGACCCGTTCGGCCTTGTGCTGCTCGTCCTCCTGCTTGGAATGCAGGAAGCGGTGCGCCAGCTTCTCGACGCCCTCGTAGCACAGGAACGCGCCGCCGATCATCATCAGCGGCACCACGATCGGCACCGGGTACCCCTTGCCGCGCAGCCAGGCTTCCAGCGCGCTGATCGCCAGCGCGGCCGGCACCAAGATCGCCTTGTTCACCAGCGAGCCCTTGGCCACCGCCCACACCACCGGCAGCTCGCGATTGGCATTGACCCCGGTAACCTGCTGCGCGTTCAGCGCCAGATCGTCGCCCAGCACGCCGGCGGTTTTCTTGGCCGCGACCTTGGTCAGGACCGACACGTCGTCCAACAGCGTGGCAATGTCATCGAGCAACGCAAACAGGCTGGCACCGGCCATGGCAATCCAATAGATCAAGCGGGAAGCGTGGATTCTGCCCGATCCTGACCCGTTCGCGGTAGATGCCGGCGGATTCACCGCCCCACTACCTGCCCGCCCGCACACTGCCGGGGACACCCGTCCTGGAGCCCTGCTTGAATACCACGCCCGTCGCCCCCGGCTCGCCATCGCTGGTAAAAGGCATGAACCGCCGCAGCCAGATCCTGCGCCTGCTGCTGCGTTACCGGAACTCCGGGGTGTTTTCGGGCATGAACCTGGACGCCCGCGCGGTGCACGACATCCCGCCGGAGGGCAATCCGGAGCAGTTCGTCACCGACCTGGAATCGCTCGGGCCCACCTTCGTCAAACTGGGGCAGATGCTGTCCACCCGCCCGGACATGGTGCCGGTGGAATTTGCCACCGCGCTGGAACGCATGCAGGAAAAGGTGGCCCCGATTCCGGTCGAGCGCATTGCACAGATCATCGAGCAGGAGCTGGGCGCGTCGGTGTCCAAGCTGTTCGCCAGCTTCGACCCGGTGCCGCTGGGGTGCGCCTCCATTGCGCAGGTCCACCGCGCGCAGCTGCATGATGGCCGCGAGGTGGCGGTAAAGGTGCAGAAGCCGGAAGTGGCCGCGCAGCTGCGCTCGGACCTGGAGGTGCTGCGCAGCTTCGCGCTGGCCGCCGACCATCTCACCCAGGTGGGCCGCCGGGTGCGCCTGCGCGACTGGCTCAACGAGTTCGCCAAGACACTGATGCAGGAGCTGGACTACCAGGCAGAGGCGGAAAACCTGCAGCGCTTCGGCCAGCATCTCAAGCCGTTCAAGCCGCTGTGGGTGCCGCAGCCGATCTGGGACTACTGCAGCCACCGCGTGCTCACCATGGAGCTGGCCAACGGCGTGCGGGTGGACATGATTCCCGATGTGCGCCGCACCGAAGAACCGATGGCGCCGCTGGCCGCCGCGTTGATCCGCGGCTACATCGACCAGATCTTCGTGCATGGCGAGATCCATGCCGACCCGCACCCGGGCAACCTGCGCGTCACCCCGCAGGGTCGCCTGGCGATCTTCGACCTGGGCATGGTTGCGCACATGCCACCGCGCCTGCGCGAGCGCCTGCTCAAGCTGCTGTTCGCTGCCGTGGACGGGCGTGGCGAGGAAGTGGCCGATGAGATCATCGGCATCAGTACGCGGCTGGAATCGTTCGACGAAGAACGCTACCTGCGCGAAACCGGGCAGATGATTGCGCGCTATGCCGCCAACACCAGTTTCTCCGAAGGCCGCGTGGTGCTCGACCTGGTCCGCATCGCCACCGCCAGCGGGCTGCGGACGCCGCCGGAACTGAGCCTGCTCGGCAAGGCGTTGTTGAACCTGGAAACGGTATGCCGGCTGCTGTCGCCCGACCTGGACACCCGCCGCATCGTGGAGAAACAGCTGCAGCACGTGATGCGTGCGCGCCTGAAGAAATCGCTGTCGGCGGCCAACCTGGCCAGCGAAGCCATGGAGATACAGCAGCTGCTGCGCGAAGGGCCGCGCAAGATGTCCGACATCCTTGCCCTGCTGGCCGAGAACCGCCTGCAGATGAAAGTGACCGGGCTGGAAGAATCGCGGCTGATGGAAAACCTGCAGAAGATCGCCAACCGCGTGTCGGCCGGCATTGTGACCGCCGCGTTGATTCTTGCCGCGGCCATGATGATGAAAGTGGATACCGGCTGGCACCTGTTCGGCTATCCGGCCATCGCATTCACCTTGATGCTGATCGGCGTGGCATTGGGCCTTGGCATCATCCTCAGTGCGCTGATCTTTGATCGTCGTGCGCGTTCGAAGGAAGAGCGCGGCCATCGATGATGCCGCGCTGCACTGCATTTCTTCACGTGTGTTTTACACCTGGAAACACGATGCGTTGTAGCGCATCTTCAGCATCCTGAAACAAACATTTCAGTCAGGTTCGTGCATGCATGATCGGGTCATCGGCTTGTCATGCAGATGTGGTTGGACAGCCGGTCGGATGGGAAATACGTCGTCATGGCGTCCATCACCAACTGTCTCCACTACCGATACCGCCGATGCTCTGGATCCTGCTGCTGACTCTGTTGCTGCTCTCCTGGTTGCTGCTCGCCTCGCGCAAGTGGATATGGTGGAAGGCCAGCCTGATGTCCGTGCTGCTGGTATTGCTGAGTACGTGGTGGTTGATCAACAAGCTGTCCGGCGATGGGCTCAACGCGGCCACGCTGTATCACTTGGGTGCCGACATGGAAGGCGCGGGCGTAGCGGACTTCAAGGATTACATCGCCGCCTACATCGCGCTGTTGCTGGTTTCGCTGCTGCCATTGGCGGCCGCACGCATGCAGCGCTGGCGCCGCATCGAGCACGGCAAAGCAGTGTTCGGTGGTTTCGTCGCGATGTGGCTGGTGGCCATTGCAGTCAGCCCGCTGTACAGCGACGGCCTGCGCCTGTACCAGCAGATGCGCCCGGTGGACTACACCGTGATCGCACCCGAGTACACCATTCCGCAACAGGCGCTGGCCAAGCCGCGCAACATCGTGTGGATCTACGGCGAAAGCCTGGAGCGCACCTACCTCGATGAAACCACCTTCCCGGGCCTGATGCCCAACCTCAACCGGCTGGCTGGCCAGGCGCTGGATGTACGCGGGCTGGTCTCGGCCGAGGGCGGCGGCTGGACCATCGCCGGGCTGGTGTCGTCGATGTGCGGCGTGCCGCTGACCACCGCCAAGGACGATGAGAACAGCATGGGCCGCATGGGCAGCTTCCTGCCCGAAGCGGTGTGCCTGGGCGACTACCTCAAGCAGCAGGGCTACACCAACCACTACCTGGGCGGCGCCAACGGGCAGTTCGCGGGCAAGGGCCAGTTCCTGGCCACGCACGGGTACGACGCGGTGGACGACCTGGCCTGGTTCAAGACGCAGAAGGTGGGGCGCTCGCACTTCTCCACCTGGGGCGTGCACGACGACGTGCTGCTGGACAAGGCGTATGACCGCTTCGAGCAGCTGTCCAAGGCCGGCCAGCCGTTCATGCTGACCACGCTCACCATGGACACCCACCATCCGGCCGGGCACCTGCCGGTGGCCTGCAAGCGCACCCGCTACCAGAGCGAGTACGGCAACATCGGCCTGCTCAACGCCCTCAAGTGCACCGATGGCCTGATCTCGAAATTGGTCGATCGCATCCAGGCCAGCCCGTATGGGCAGGACACCCTGATCGTCATCGCCTCCGATCACCTGGCCATGCCCAACGACCTCAGCCATGTGCTGGCCAATCAGAAGCGCGAGAACCTGCTGCTGTTCCTGGGCAAGGACATCGCCCCGCGCCAGCTGGCCACCACCGCCGGCTCCACGCTGGATTCCGGTGCCACGCTGCTCAGCCTGATCGACCCGGCTATCAAGGCGATCGGCTTCGGCCGCTCGCTGCTGGATCCCGAACGCACCGACAGTGCCAGCGCTGCGGCGCTGCGTGACAACGGTAAGGACTACCCGCGTTACCTGGCCTTCTCGCGTTCGCTGTGGCTGGGCGACAAGACCCGCCAGCTGCGCATCGATGACGACAACCAGGTGGTGATCGGCCTGCAGCATGTGCAGCCGCCGGTGCTGCTGGAATACGACAAGCAGTTCGACCTGAAGTCGGTGTACCTGGAAAACACGTCCAAGCAGTTCGATGATGCCGACCCGGCCAATACGCTGGCCTACGTGGACCGCTGCACAGCGTTCGAGGATGGCTCGGCCGATGGCGACTGGTGCGCGATGCTGGTCAACCGTGACAAGGGCATCAAGCTGTACCGCGACGATGCGCTGCGCACCGGCTTTGCGGTGGATGGTCCGCTGGAACCGTTCAACGGCCCGCGCCCGAGCATCCGCCAGGCGCACATGATCACCCAGAAGGGGCGCCGCACCCGCGCCGGCCAGTACATGCTGCAGTTCGTGGCCAAGCAGTCGCCCGATCGCGGTTTCTGGATCGAAGCGGTGTCCTCGCAGCGCAAGGTGGTGGTGGCCCAGCAGTGGGTGCAGCCCGATGCCGAAGGCCGCATCAGCGTGCCGTTCGGCCTGGACCACGAAGTGGACGACCTGGAGATCCGCGCGTGGTTGAACCACGCCGAGAAGCTGGCCGTGGACAACTTCGCCCTGGTGCCCTCGCGCCGCGGCAACCGCGGGTAAAACCCCGGTAGATGCCGACCGTTGGTCGGCATGCCGTGCCATCGTCGGTTGTTCGGCCGCCATGGTCGCTGTCCGCGCCCCCACGGTAGGTGCCGACCGTTGGTCGGCATGGCGTGGCATCGCCAGGTGTTCGTACCGACCAACGGTCGGTACCTACCGGGATTTGGTTGGTATCAACGCCGACACGGTCGATGTCGACCGTTGGTCGGTATGCCGTGGCATCGTCGGGTGTTCGTACCGACCAACGGTCGGTACCTACCCGGATTTGGTTGGTATCCACGCCGACACGGTCGGTATCGAGCGTTGGTCGCCATGCCGTGCCATCGTCGGTTGTTCGTCCGCCATGGTCGCTGTCCGCGCCCCCACGGTAGGTGCCGACCGTTGGTCGGCACGCCATGGCATCACCGGGTGTTCGTACCGACCAACGGTCGGTACCTACTGGAACGTGGTTGGTATCCACGCCGACACGGTCGGTATCGAGCGTTGGTCGCCATGCCGTGGCATCGTCGGTTGTTCGTCCCGACATGGTCGCTGTCCGCGCCCCCACGGTAGGTGCCGACCGTTGGTCGGCACGCCATGGCATCACCGGGTATTCGTACCGACCAACGGTCGGTACCTGCCTACTCCTGCGGCGCGGCCGGATCGCGGACCAGGTGGATATCGGTCGGCGAGGACAGCGCGATATGTGCCGCCGCGAACTTCTGCAGCATCGTGAAGTACAGGTCGCTGCGCACGCCATACACCGCGCGCGGGCCGGACACGTAGGCAAAGCTGTTGATCGCCACCTGCCCGTTGGCGATCGAATCAATGAACACCGACGGTGCCGGCTCGGCCAGCACGCCCACGTGTTCGCTGTAGCAGTCCAGCAGGATCTGCCGCACCGCCGCCACGTCGGTGCTCAGCGGCACCGCGAACTGGATCTGGATGCGCCCCTGCGCATTGCCCATCGTCATGTTGCGGATGGTCTTGGTGATCAGCTCGGAGTTCGGCACGATCAGGGTGGATTTGTCGCCCACCTGGATCTCGGTGGAGCGCACGCTGATCCGCTTGATGTCCCCTTCCTGGTCGCCCAGCTTCACCCAGTCGCCAATCTTCACCGGGCGCTCGGCCAGCAGGATCAGGCCGGACACGAAGTTCTGGGTGATCGCCTGCAGGCCGAAGCCGATACCCACCGACAGCGCACTGACCACCAGCGCCAGCTTTTCAAAGCCGATGCCCAGCGCGGTCAGCCCCCACAGCACCGCCGCGATGATGCCCAGGTAACGGGTGACGGTGCTGATCGAGTTGCGCGCCCCGGCATCCAGATCGGTCTTGGGCAGGTAGGTGTTGGTCAGCCAGTTCTGGAAGGCCTGCATCACCGCCCACACCACCAGGAAGGCCAGCACGGCATACAGCACGCTGCTGGGCTTGAGCGTGGTGGTGCCGATGGTCAGCCCGTTGGACAGCGAGTCCATGGCGCTGAAGAACGCATTGAGATTGCCGAACGGCGCGGTCAACGCCAGCACCGCCAGCAGGATCACGCCGATGCGCAGCACCGCCGACAGCAGCACGCCGGCCTGTTCCACCTTGGCATCGTTGAGCCCGGTGGTCAGCACGATGCTCTTGCCTACCCGGCTGGTAGGCGACAGCAGCCACAGCGACAGGTCGTCGGCGAACTTGAGCAGCAACGAGGCGGCCAGCAGCACCACCGCGCCCCACACCAGCTGCTGGGCCACGAACAGCGCCAGGTTGAGATAGCCCAGCAGCGTGGCGATCACCGCTGCGGCCACCACCACGTGCCCGGCCAGCCGCGCCAGCACGATCCAGCCGCTCTTGCGCACCGGCACCTTGGGCTGCTTGGCCCCGGCGTCGACCTGCGCGTCCAGCTTGGCCTGCGCCTCGTCGGTCTGGCGACGGTGCAGGCGCGCCAGCGACACCAGGATGGCCACGATCAGCGCCATGTAGGTGATCGCGATCAGGCCGTCCACCGCCACCGTGGTGATCTCACTGGTGCGCGAGGCCCGGTTGATCTCCACCAGCAGGATGCTCAGGAAGGTCAGCCCGGCCGCGCCCCAGGCGTATTTGCGCAGCCGCCATGCTGCGCTGTCATCCAGGCTCAGCAGGCGCCACGACGGCCGCCTGGGCACCAGCAGGCAGGCGCTGAGCGCGGTGATGAAGGACGCCACGAACGTGGCCACCTGGAAGTGCAGCGCCAGCTGTTCCAACCGCGGCGGGATCGCCCCGATGGAGTCCAGCGCAGCCACCAGCACCACCGCCGCGAACCCCGGCAGCAACGTGCCCACCGCCAGCAACCACACCGCCAGCCCGGACCGGCGCAGGCGCCCGTCGGGGGCGCGCTCGGAGGCGGCATAGCGGCGGCCAACGGCGCGCAGCCACAGCCGCAGCGGGAAGAACATCAGCAGCGCCAGCGCCAGCCCGGTCAGCGGCGCGCCCCAGCCGTGTTCGGCAATCGCCTTGCGTGCCGCGGTCTCGCCCAGGCGGTACAGCACCACCAGCCGCGAATAGTCGGCCGGCACGTGCACCGCGAACTGCTTCCACAACGAGGGCGACAGCGGCGAGTTGACCTTGCGCGCCAGGTCCTCGCTGAACTGGGTGACGCGCATCTTCTCGATATCCGCGCCCACCTGCTTGGCGTCGCCGGCCAGCAGCTTGGCCCGTGCGATGGCCGACGCCAGGTCGCTGCGCTGCTGGTTCAGCGCCTTGCGCTGGGCGGTGATGTCGCGCGCCTCGGTGGTGCCTTCGGCTACCTCGCCCAACTGGGCCACGCGGGCGTCCACCTGCTCTAGTTGCGGTTGCAGGGCGTTGCGCGCCGCATCGGCGTCGCGCTGTACGGCCAAGGCGCGGTCGGACAGGGTCTTGAGCGTATCGGGGGTATCGGCACTGTCGAGGGCCGCCTGGATCTGCTTCAGGTCCTTGCCGGCTTGTGCCAGCTGGACAATCGGATCATCGGCAGCGGCATCGTCGCCCTGCGCCAGCGCCAGGGGCGCCACGCTGAGCCAGGCGCAGAGCATCAACCAGGCCAGCGGCCGCAGGAAGGAACGGAATGAACGGGAAGACAAGCCGGCGCACCAACAGGATTCGCGCGGACCACCGCGCCTGCGCGAACTATAAACCGGGCTTCGTTCACGCCGGGTATGCGCGCCCGGCCTGCCGCCGTCAGTACTTCAGGCGCAGCTCTTCCACCTGCGGCCGCAGGCTGGCATACCAGTCCTGGAATTCCTCTTCGCTGATCTCATCGGGCGCATACACGGCCACCTCGTCCCAGGCGTGGTCGGTCGGCAGCGGTTGGCGTGGGCCGGCGCGCAGCGAGTACGCCACGCCCTCGTGGTCCACCACGTCCTCGGCCGCCTCCCAGCGCGCGCGGGCAAAGTCGGTCGGGCTCTTGAGCAGGATCACGTGGTACATCGGCACCTCCATCGCAGTGAAAACAGGCAGGCTTCGCCCGCCCACAGAATAGCGCCGCCTGCCGCGCCGGTGCATCACGCACGGGCAACGCAACGTTCTCCACGCCGCGCCCGCGCGGGCTTCACCTACCCGTGGCGGTGGGCGCGGCATGGTGGCTGCACCTTCTCTTCGCGCACCCCATGAACACACACGCCGACCTCAAGACCGTTCCGGACCTCAAGCTGCCGCGCTACCTGGGCACCTGGTATGAAATCGCCCGCCTGCCGATGAAGCACGAGCCCGATGGGTGCACCGATGTGTCGGCCCATTACAGCCTGAAGGAAAACGGCCACGTGGCCGTGCTCAACCGCTGCCGCATGGACGGGGAGATCGAAGAAGCCGAAGGCGAAGCCTGCCCGGTGGACAACGACAGCGCGCGGTTGGAAGTCAGCTTCCTGCCCAAGGGCCTGCGCTGGATTCCCTTCACCAAGGGCGACTACTGGGTGATCCAGGTGGCGCCGGACTACAGCGTCGCACTGGTCGGCAGCCCCGATCGCAAATACCTGTGGCTGCTGTCGCGCACCCCCGCGCTGGATACCACCGTGCAGGACCACTACCTGGCCCAGGCCCGTCAGCAGGGCTTTGACCTGGGGCCGCTGATCCAGACCCCGCATACCGGCCACCCCACCGCCTGAGCCCTGCATGGACCTGAAAAGTGGTTACCCGTTCTGGGCGGTGCGCAACGGGTTGATGCACGCCTTCCCGCCCCTGCGCGACGACCTGCAGTGTGATGTACTGGTGGTGGGCGGCGGGATCACCGGCGCGCTGATCGCCAACGAACTGTGCGCCCACGGCCACGATGTGGCGGTGATCGAACAACGCGACATCGGCTGGGGCAGCACCGCCGCCAGCACCGCGCTGCTGCAATACGAGATCGATACCCACCTGATCGACCTGGCCCGGCAGTACGGCGAAACCGCCGCCGTACAGGCCTACCAGGCCTGCGCCGCCGCGATTCCCGCGTTGCGCGAGGTCGCCCGCGGTCTCAAGGGGGTGGACTGCCATCCCATGCACAGCCTGTACTACGCCAGCAAACGCCGGCACCGCGCCGTCCTGCAGGAAGAATTCGCGCTGCGCCAGCGGCATGGCTTCGACGTGCGCTGGCTGGACCGTGATGCGGTACAGGACGAATTCGGCGTGGACGCGCCGGGCGCCATCCTCAGCGGGCTGGCCGCGCGCGTGGACCCCTACTGCCTGACCTACCGGCTGCTGGCGCGGTTGCAGAAGAACGGCTGCCAGGTGCACGACCGCACCACCCTGGCCACGCTGGTGCCCACCGCACGCGGGGTAACCGCCACCACCGCCGAGGGCGTGCGCATCCGCTGCGGGCACGTGGTGATGGCTGCCGGCTACGCCAACCAGCACTGGCTGAAGCCCTCGGTGGCGCGCAACCGCAGCAGCTACGCCTTCATCACCGACCCGATCCCGGCCGACCTGCTGGGGCCACTGGCCCAGACCATGGTCTGGGAGTCCGCGCGGCCCTACCTGTACATGCGCAGCACCGGCGACCAGCGCCTGCTGATCGGCGGTGAGGACGATGCGGTGGACATTCCGGCCCGGCGCGACCGGCGCGTGGACGCCAAGGCCGCGCGCCTGCTGAAGAAGGTGGGCAAGCTCTTTCCGCACCTGCCGCTGCAGCCGGCCTTCTCTTGGGCGGGCACGTTTGCCGAGACCGCCGACGGCCTGCCCTTCTTCGGTCCGCACCCGCAATGGGGGCCACGGGTCCTGTTCGGCATGGCCTACGGCGGCAACGGCATCACCTATTCGATGATCGGCGCCGGCCTGCTGCGTGCCCGCATCGAGCGCCGCAAGCACCCGCTGGCCGCGCTGTTCGGGTTCGAGCGGCTGGAGTAAAGTTCCCCTGGAGGCGCTGCCATGACAGGCATCGTTCAAGCAGCCGGTGATAGCGTCAGCGCTGTCGGCGGCCTGCGTGCTGCCCGCCCGTTCCGGAGCCCATCATGATCCGCTCGCTTTCGCTGCTGCTGTGCCTGCTTGCCCCCGGGGTTGCCCTGGCCCAGTCCGCGGCAGGGGCCACCGGCCCGCAATCAGCGACCGGTCTCAACCTGGCCGTCCCGGAAGCGCCCATGCAGTACCTGGGCGATGGCTCGCTGCGCGGCGACCCGCCCGGCACCTTCTACGGCGACAAGAGCGGCCGCCGCCTGAGCGACCGTGGTGCGGCCAACGGCATCGCCGATGTCACCGACGACAAGCTGCGGGTCAACGGCAGCATCACCACCGGCATCGGCTACGCCAAGAACTTCGGCAATACCCATTACAACGCGGCCGAAGTGAACCTCAGCAAGAACTACACCACCGACGAAGGCAAGACCCACAACGTCAACCTGAACATCCGCGTCAGCGAGGGCAAGGGTCCGGGCTTCGGCCCCTACGGTGGGTATGGCGGCTATGGCTACGGCCCTGGCCCGGGCTACTGGGACTACCCGCCGCCGTACGGCTGGTGAGGTAACGCACCACAGCGAAACGGCCGGTCACCCCGGCCGTTTCTGCATCCGCATCACCGGCGGCGCGGGGCTCAGTCCCACCAGCCTTCGCGCTTGCTCGACAACACGCGCCCGTCGTGGCCACTCATGCGCACTTCCACGCGCTGGTTGCGCGCGTTGCGGGCCTCCAGCTTCCAGGTGGCACCGTCGCGTTCGAAGGACTCCACCTGACGGAAACCGGCCTTCTGGGCCACGGCCAGGATCTGCCCGGCGTCGAGCAGCGCGCGGGTGCTGCGCGGGTCGAAGATCTCACCGGTGGCCGGGTCCACGATCACTTCTTCGAAGCTGCCATCGGCACGGGTGACGTCCGCTTCCCACAGGCCATCGTCGCGTTCCAGCTCATGCACCTGGGTGTAGCCGGCGGCGCGCAGCTTGGCCTGTACGTCGGCAGCGCTCAGGTCGGCGGCGAAGGCCGGGGTGGATACCAGCGCGGTGGCAAGGGCGGCGGCCAGGATCAGCTTGTTCATGGGGGATCTCCAGAAGGGGCCGGTCGATTCCGGCACCGCCAGTCTGGCAAGCGCACCTAAGCGGACCATGAGCCCGGCTGTTAGGCAATGTTTAGACGGGCGGCGTATACCGTGTGGCATGTCCATGACCGCTTCCCTGTTGCTTCCCGTGCTGCTGGCGCTGAGCCCGCAGGAGCCCGTGCGCGTGCACGACGGCGGCAGCCGCCAGCAGGAGGCGGTGCGCCAGGCCGTGCGCCAGGGCCGCCTGGTACCCCTGCAGCAGGTGGTGGCCGACGCGCTGCGCCGCTACCCCGGCAAGCTGGTGGAAGTGGAACTGGACGACGGCAAGTACGAGATCGAGATCCTGGGCGCCAACGGCGTGGTGATGGAGCTGGATTACGATGCCGCTACCGGGCGCCTGTTGAAGATGGAAGAAGATTGATGCGGATCCTGCTTGCCGAGGACGATGCCCTGCTGGCCAACCGGCTGCAGGCCCTGCTGGAAGAGGCCGGCTACCTGGTGCTGCACAGCGCCGAGGGCCGCCAGGCCGAAGAGCTGGGCCAGATCGAAGACATCGCCGCGGCGGTGGTCGACCTGGGCCTGCCCGGGCTGGATGGCCTGAGCATCATCGAGCGCTGGCGCCAGGCCGGGCGCGGCTTCCCGGTGCTGGTGCTGACCGCCCGGGCGCGCTGGCACGACAAGCTGGCCGGCTTCGATGCCGGGGCCGACGACTACCTGACCAAACCGTTCCAGCCCGAAGAACTGCTGCTGCGCCTGCGTGCGCTGATCCGGCGCAGCGCCGGCCATGCCAGCCCGCGCCTGCAATGCGGACCACTGCTGCTGGACGTCAACGCCGGCCGCTTCGAGCTGGACGGCGAACTGCTGCACCTGAGCCCGCAGGAGCAGCGCATCCTGAGCTACTTCCTGCACCATCCCGACGTGGTGATCAGCCGCTCACGGTTGGGCGAACACGTGTACGAGGCCGGCTTCGATCCCGATTCCAACACGCTGGACGTACTGATCGGGCGGATCCGCCGCAAGCTGGGCAGCGACCTCATCCACACCCATCGCGGGCAGGGCTTCCGCCTGTCGGCGCAGCCATGAACACCGGCTCGCTGCGTACCCGCCTGCTGCTCGCCGGTGGCGTGGGCCTGGTGCTGGTGTCGGCGCTGGCCACCTGGTGGCTGGGGGCGATGTTTGAGCGTTCGGCACGCAGCGCGCTGGACCAGCGCCTGGGCAACGAACTGATCGCGGTGCTGGCGCTGGCCGAAAGCGATGCGCAGGGCCGCCTGCAGCTGCGCCGCGAATTGTTCGACGAGCGCTACCAGCGGGTGTTTTCCGGTACCTACTGGCAGGTGCAGGACGCCAAGGGCCAGCCGCTGGGGCAATCGCGCTCGTTGTGGGATGAAACCCTGGCCACCCCGGCGACACTCCGCACCGGGCCGGCGCAGGCCTTCGACACCACCGGTCCGCTGCATGCCCCCCTGCGTGCGCTGGCCCAGCAGGTCACGTTGCCGCGCGTGCCCACGCCGCTGCGCGTGGTGGTGGCCACCGACCGCAGCGATCTGGATGCCCAGGTCAGCGCGTTCCGCCAGCGCACGGCGCTGGCGCTGGCCGTGCTGGTGGCGCTGTGGTTCGCGGTGCTGGTCACCCAGGTGCATTACGGCCTGCGCCCGCTGGCCGAGCTGAGCCGCATCGCCGGCCAGGTCCGCAACGGTGACAACGTGCGCTTTCCGCAGCAGGGGTTGGTCAGGGAGGTGGCGCCGTTGGCGGTGCAGCTCAACGACCTGCTCGACCACCATCAGCGCATGGTGGTACGTGCGCGTCGCAGTGCCGAGGACCTCGCCCATGCCTTGAAGACGCCGCTGACGGTGCTGATGACCGAAGCCGAGGGCGATGGCAGCGACTGGCGCCAGACCCTGCGCAGCGAAACCGCGCGCATGCAGGCCAGCATCGAACGCTACCTGGCGGCCGGAATCGGTGCCGACAGCCAGCAGCGCACCGTGGTGGCCCCGGTGATGGGCGCGCTGTGCAGTTTGATGCAGCGTGTGCACAACGAACGTGGGCTGGTGTTCGAACAGGACCCGGATGCGCAGGGTCTGTTTGCCGGTGCGCGCGAAGACCTGGAGGAAATGCTCGGCAACCTGCTCGACAACGCCGGCAAGTGGGCCGCGCATACGGTGCGTGTCAGCGTGCGCCACGTCGGTAATGAACTGCACATCCGCGTGGATGACGACGGCCCGGGGCTGCCGGACGCGGAGCTGCAGCACGTGCTGGAGCGTGGCGTGCGGCTGGACGAGCGTGCCTCCAGCAACGGCCTGGGCCTGGCGATCGTGGCCGACATCGCCGAGAGTTACGGCGGCACCTTGGTGCTGGCCAATACGCACCCGGGACTGCGCGCGACGTTGACGCTGCCGGCGGGTTGACCGGCGGTCGGCCCTACCGGACCCAAATGCGGGTAGAGCCGACCGTTGGTCGGCTGCATTTCGCGACCGACCGAACGCGCCAGTGCTGGTAGAGCCGACCGTTGGTCGGCTGCGTTTCGCGAACAACCGAACGTGTCCGTGGCGTACGTCAGCCGACCAACGGTCGGCTCTACCCGGGCTGAAATCGCGGACGCTCGTGTGGTCGGCTGCACCTCGCGAACAACCGAACGCGCCAGTGCTGGTAGAGCCGACCGTTGGTCGGCTGCATTTCGCGAACAACCGAACGTGCCCGTGGTGCACGTCAGCCGACCAACGGTCGGCTCTACCCGGGCTGAAATCGCGGACGCTCGTATGGTCGGCTGCATTTCGCGAACAGCCGAACGTGTCCGTGGTGTACGTCAGCCGACCAACGGTCGGCTCTACCGGGGGTGATCGGATGGTCGGTGTTTCAACGAGCCTGGTGCATCCACCAGCAATCAATCGCGTCCAGCACAATGTGGATGATCAGCCCGATGCCGAACAACCGTGTTTTCTTCGGTACACACAGGCCCGCATAGACCGCAATCGCGGGCGCGGTATGCAGCGGATGGAAGCCAATGCTGCAGCGGTTCGGGGCGTAGATCGGGTCGGCCAGCAGGTGGTCCAGGTCGATGATCCAGCCCAGCAACAGCAGCGCCCACGCCGACAGAAAGCGCTTGCGCCAGAACATCCACGCCAGCAACGCCGGCACGGCGGCATGCAGGAACAGATGGAAGATCGCGCGTGCGCTCATGAGCCGGCTGCCGTGTTGAAAAAGGAAACCAAGCCGCTACGTAGCGCCGGGCTCTGCCCGGCGGTATGCCGGGCAACGGGAAGCGTGCCGCAGCAAGCAGCCGGGCAGAGCCCGGCGCTACGCGGGTGCCGCTGGCTCAGGCCAGCGGCTCGTCGGACAGGTAGGTGTACCCGGTCAGGCCCGCTTCCAGCGCGTCGGACAGCTCCTGCGCGCGCTCCGGCGACAGCTTCGCCGCCGCCACGCGTTCGGCATAGCTGGCACGCAGGTCGGCCAGGCTGTAACCCACGTAATCCAGCATCACGTCGGTGGTGTCGCCGCGGCGCTGCTGGGTAATCGCGTAGCCATCGGCATCGGCCAGCACTTCCACCGCGTCGGTATCACCGAACAGGTTGTGGATGTCGCCCAGGATTTCCTGGTACGCGCCGACCATGAAGAAGGCGATGCGGTAGCTCTCGCCCGGGTTCAGCGCGTGCAGCGGCAGCGAGCTGTCCAGGCTCTCGTTCTCGACGTAGGTCTTGACCATGCCATCGGAATCGCAGGTCATGTCGGCGATGATGCCGCGGCGCTGCGGCGCCTCGTTCAGGCGCTCGATCGGCACGATCGGGAACACCTGGTCGATGGCCCACGCATCGGGAATCGACTCGAACACGCTGAAGTTGACGAAATACTTGTCCACCAGGCGTTCGTTCAACTCGTCCAGCGCCGGGCGATGGCTCTTCTCGTCGTAGCTCAGGCGCGCACGCACCGCATGGGCGATGGCGTAGAACAGGTCATCGATGCGCGCCCGCTGCGGCAGGTCGATCTGGCCCAGCGCATAGCTGGACAGGCCTTCGGCATGGAAGTGCTGCGCTTCCTGGAACAGCTCCACCGCCGGGCGCTCGTCGAGCTCGGCGTGGATCTCGCGCAGGTGGCGGATCGCTGCCGGCTCGTCGTCGTGCTGGTCCGGCACGCGGCCTTCCTGCGCCTCTTCCACTTCGGACACGTTGGCAATCAGCACCGCGTGGTGCGCGGTCATCGCGCGGCCGCACTCGGTGACGATCCGCGGCGGGGTCAGGCCGTGTTCTTCGCAGGCATTGGCCAGCGGCTGCACGATGTTGCTGGCGTACGAATTCAGCCCGTAGTTGATCGAGCAGAAACTGCGCGAGCGGGTGCCTTCGTAATCCACGCCCAGGCCGCCGCCGACGTCCACGTGGGTGATCTTCGCGCCCAGGCGCGAGAGCTCCACGAAGTAGCGGGTGGCTTCGCGCATGCCGTTGGCGATGTCGCGCACGTTGGAGATCTGCGAGCCCATGTGGAAATGCAGCAGACTCAGGCAGTCGGCGTATTCGGTGTCGCGCAGCGACTTCCACAGGTCCAGCAGCTGGCGCGGGGACAGGCCGAACTTAGCCTTGTCGCCGCCGCTGTTCTGCCACTTGCCCGCGCCCAGCGAGGCCAGGCGCATGCGCACGCCCAGGCCCGGCTTCACATCCAGCGCCTTGGATTCCTCCAGCACCAGCTTCAGCTCGGACGGCTTCTCGATCACGATGAAGGTCTGCAGGCCCAGCTTGCGGCCGATCAGGGCCAGGCGGATGTACTCGCGGTCCTTGTAGCCGTTGCAGACGATCAGCCCGCCCGGGCGCGACAGCGCCAGCACGGCCATCAGCTCGGGCTTGCTGCCCGCTTCCAGACCGAAGCCCTCGCCGTGGTGGCTGGCCAGGGTGCCGGCCACGCCACGGTGCTGGTTGACCTTGATCGGGTACACGGCGGTGTAGCCGCCCGGGTACTCCCAGTCGGCCTGGGCCTGCGCGAACGCGGCCTGCAGCTTGCCCAGGCGCTGGCCCAGGATGTCCGGGAAGCGCACCAGCAGCGGCAGCTTGGCACCGGCCTCGCGGGCGGCGTCCACGATCTTGGGCAAGGACACCACCGGGCCGTCCTGGCCAGTCGGTCTCACCACCATGTGTCCTGCCTGATCCACGTCGAAGTAGCCATCCGCCCAATGCGGAATCGAGTAGGTCTTGCGGGCTTGGTCGAGGGACCAATCGGTCATTTCAGTGGGCCTGGTTGGTAAAAAAGGGGGTGCATGATAACGCCTATGTGGCGACAGCTCCGTTATCATGCGCGCCCGCGCCCGTGCTCAGGCTTCAAACCTGAACGGGCAACCCGTCCGGACGTGGCTTGCGCCACGCGGCACCGCCGCCAGCCCGGCTCCAATACCCTTCCGAACAGGACTGCTATTCCATGACTGACAACAACAACTGGTACATCGAGCATTTCGAGCGCACCGGCTCGGCCATCGGCTACCGCCTGACCGGCAAGCTGGATGAAGTGCAGTCGCCGTTCCAGAAGATCGAGATCTTCGCGACCACCGACTGGGGCAACCTGATGACCATCGATGGCGCCATCATGCTGACCAGCAAGGACAACTTCTTCTATCACGAGATGATCAGCCACCCGGTGCTGTTCACCCACGCCGCGCCCAAGCGCGTGGTGATCATCGGCGGCGGCGACTGCGGCACCMTGCGCGAAGTGCTCAAGCACCCGGGCGTGGAGAGCGTGACCCAGTGCGATATCGACGAGCAGGTCACCGTGATGGCCCGCAAGCACTTCCCGGAGCTGTGCGATTCCAACGACGATCCGCGCGCCGAGCTGATGTTCGATGACGGCGTGGCCTACATGGCCAACTGCCCGGCCGGCAGCGTGGACGTGGTGATCGTGGACTCCACCGACCCGGTGGGCCCGGGCGAAGGCCTGTTCAACAAGGCCTTCTACGAGAGCTGCTTCAAGGCGCTCAAGGACGACGGGATCCTGGTGCAGCAGTCCGAATCGCCGCTGATGCAGCTGGACCTGATCAACGAAATGCGCACTGAGATGGGCAAGGCGGGCTTCGGCTCGTTCAAGACCCTGCCGTTCCCGCAGCCGTGCTACCCGACCGGCTGGTGGAGCGTGACCTTGGCCCGCAAGGGCGAGAGCAGCTTCGACTTCCGCCAGGCCGATTCGGCTGGCAAGGCGTTCGATACGCTGTACTACACCGCCGCGCTGCACACCGGCGTGCTGGTGACCCCGCCGTTCGTGGCGGCGGCCCTGAAGGGCTGATGCGGTAAGCGTCGGTGTCGATCGTTGCCGCGCTGCGCGCGGCCAGCCGACCAACGGTCGGCTCTACCGGTCGGTGCCGGCGTCGGCGTTGACCCGGTCGGTGCCGGCGTTGGCATTGACCCGATCGGTGCCGGCGTTAGCGTTGACCCGGTCGGCGTCGGGTTCGGCATTGACCGGAAAACCCCGCGATGGCGGTAGGCACCGACCGTTGGTCGGTGCGGCCCCCATCCACGCACGCAACAAAAAACCCGCGCTGGCGACAGCGCGGGTTTTTTGTGCCCGGTAGTGCCGGCCGCTGGCCGGCAACCCCATGAACCCCTGGCCTCAGATCGCCCAGATCCCGGCAATCACCGCCAGCACCAGGCCCCACTTGATCACCTGGTAGGCCACCACGCTGCGCTCGCGCAGCGCCTTGGCCTTCAGCCGCACCTTGTACACGCCGCCAAACGCCTTGTTGACCCCACCGGTGGGGTCGCCCGGCAGGTTCGGCGAGGCGCCACCGGCCAGCAGCGTGGACGCCACCGCGCGGTTGAACAGGCCCGGCAGGCCGAAGCGCAGCGGGCGGGCGATGTCGCAGAACAGGATCACCCGGTCATCGGGCGTCTCGTTGTGCGCGTGGTGGATGTAGGTCTCATCGAACATCATCCACTCGCCATCACGCCAACTCTTCTTGATGCCATCCACCACGATGTAGCAGCCATCGTCGTTGGGCGTGGTCAGGCCCAGGTGCAGGCGCAGCGAGCCGGCGAACGGGTCGCGGTGCGGTCGCAGCTCGCTGCCCGAGGGCAGCTGGGCGAACATTGCCGCGCGCACGTCCGGCAGCGATTCCAGCAACGCGGTGGTCTTCGGGCACAGCGTCTTGGCCGACGGGTGCGACGGGCCGTACCACTTCAGGTAGAAGCGCTTCCAGCCGCGGCGGAAGAACGAATTGAAGCCGGCATCGTTGAACGTGCTGGACGCGGCGATCTTGTCCGCATCGCGCAGCGCCAGCGCCTCGTCGCGGATCATCTGCCAGTTCTGGCGCAGCGGTTCCAGCTGCGGGAATTCCTTGCCCGGGTCCAGGAACGGCGTGGTCGGCACCTTCGAGAACATGTACATGATCACGTTGATGGGGGCCATGAAGCTGGAGTGGTCCAGCAGCTGCCGCGACCAGCGCGCGCGCACCTTGCCGCGGAAATGGATATACAGCACGCAGGCGATGAACAGCGCTGCCAGCACGATCTTGGTCATCAGTCTTCCTCCGGCGGGGCCGGAACCGAAACGTGGGGGCGATGCACGGCAGAAACCGGCACCGGTAAGGCGTCAGGGGGCGGGGACGTGCCAGAGAGGGGCGGCCGCCCATGTCGCGATCAACGGCGTATGGTCGGCACCGGGTGCGCCGGGGTCAAGCGGCCGGTAAGGCCTGTTCAGCGCGCCGTGCCTGAACGCGGGGCCTAGACTACCCCGATGCACCGCCACCCCGTCACCGCCGCCTACCCGCCCCTCAGCGAGGCCTACCAAGGCTTTTTCGACCCCGTGGCCGGCGTGCAGGCACCCCGCATGTGCCGGATCGACGGCCCGGACGGCCCGCTGCACCTGGATCGCCACGGCCCGCCCGACGCCGGGTTGACCGTCATCCTGGTGCACGGTGCCGGCGGCTACGGACGGATGTTCGCGCCGCTGGCCCAGCGCCTAGCGGTGGCCGGGCACGAGGTGCTGGCGCCGGACCTGCCCGGCTACGGGCTCAGCGGCGGGGCATGGGCGCAGGTGGACTACGCCGCGTGGAAACGCACGCTGCTGGCGTTGATCGAGGCCGAGCATGCGCGGCGACCGCGTCCCATCGTACTGCTGGGTGCCAGCATCGGTGGCTACCTGGCTTACCTGGTGGCTGCCGAATCGCCCTGGGTGCGCGGCCTGGCCGTGACCACCCTGGCCGATCCGCGCGACCCGCACGTGCAGGCCGCGCTGGTGCGCCACCCTTGGATGCGCGCCCTGCTGCCGGCCCTTCGCCCGTTGAGCCGGCTGACCCGTGGGCTGCGCCTGCCGGTGCGCTGGTTCACCCACATGGACCGTATGTCACGCGATCCCGCCCTGACCGCGCTGGTCTGCCGCGACCCGCTCGGCGGCGGCAACCGGGTCCCGCTGGGCCTGCTCGCGTCCCTCTTCGACACCGACCCGGCCCTGGAGCCGGAGCAGTTCGACCGCTGCCCGGTGCTCATGGTCCACCCGGCCTGCGATGCCTGGACACCCGTGGCGATCAGCGACCGCTTCTTCGACCGGCTGGCCGCGCCCCGCGAGCGGGTGCTGCTGGACCAGTGCGGTCATTTCCCGATCGAGTCCCCCGGCGTTGACCAGCTGCGCCACGCACTGCTGGCGTTCCTTGAACGCATTGCCCGGTCGGACGTTCCCGCAAGCGCTTGATCGGGAACGAAATTCTAGCGAGTGATACAGAATTGTCCGATTCTGCGTGACGAACTGTTCCACCCCCGGCTACGACATTTCTCCGACATTCTCTGGATTGGTGTACTGGTGAGTATTAAAATTAACGAAATCTTGATCCCCACCCCTCCCCAGTAGCAGCACCGGTACGCCTGACGCTTTGCGCCGACCACCGGGTCGCCCAAAGAACGCCATGAATACTCCTGTTGCTTCGTGTGTCGGCACCGACACCGCCCCGGCCGAGCTGCTCAAGCGCGGCGAACGCCTGCTTGAACCGGACGTCTACCGCACCTGCCTCAACGGCCAGCAGGCCGTGGTCAAGGACTACACCCGTTACCGCGGCACGCCGCTGTCGCCAGTGGCGCGCCTGCTGGTGCGCCGCGAGGCCCGCATCCTGCAGCGCCTGAGTGGCTGGAAGCATGCCCCGGCCCTGCTGGGCACCATCGGCGGGCTGGCGCTGGGCATGGAGTTCATTCCCGGCCAGACCCTGAGCGCGGCCCAGTCGGTCGGCGTGGAGGTCTTCGAGCAGCTGCAGTACGCCCTCACCCGCCTGCACGCGGCCGGCATTACCCACAACGACCTGCATGGCACCAACGTGATGGTCAGCGGCGGGGTACCGGTGCTGGTGGACTTCACCTCGGCCTGGCGCAGCCCGCGCTGGCTGCCGGTGCACCCGGTGTCGCGCCAGCTGCGCCGCAGCGACATGAAGAACCTGCTGAAGATGCGCCAGCGCCTGACCGGCCTGACGCCCACGCCGTCGCAGGCCGCACTGGTGGCCGACCCGCGCTGGGTGGCCAGCCTGCGCGTGGGCTGGAAGCGCTTCTACCGCTGGTTCAAGGGCCACGCATAACCCGGCCGCTGTTCCCCGCAGGCCGGGCGCGCGCCCGGCCATGCCAACCCGACCCGCTTACAGCGCTACGTAACGTTGTGCCGGGCTCTGCCCGGCAAACACAACTTACAGCGCGTCAGCGTCCAGCTCACCGGTGCGGATGCGCACCACGCTGCCCAGGTCGTACACGAACACCTTGCCGTCGCCGATCTTGCCGGTGCCGGCGGCCTTCACGATGGCCTCCACCACTTCCTCGACCTGGCCGTCGGTGACCGCCACCTCGATCTTCACCTTGGGCAGGAAGTCGACCACGTACTCCGCGCCGCGGTACAGCTCGGTATGTCCCTTCTGGCGCCCGAAGCCTTTCACCTCGGTGACCGTGATCCCGGTGACGCCGCGCTCGGCCAGTGCTTCGCGCACGTCGTCGAGCTTGAACGGCTTGAGCACCGCCATGACCATCTTCATTCTGCTTGGCTCCTGTATTCCGGCGAGCGAGGATAACGCCTGTCCGCCGGTGAACGCGATGCGCGCGGTCAGTGCCGGCGCCGGCGTGGCGGACTATCCTTAGCGTATACCCTGCGGAGCAGTAGCATGATCGACCTCAACCACCTTGATGACCTGGCCCGTCGCCTGAGCGACATGGTCCCGCCGGGACTGCGCCAGTCGCGCGAGGAACTGCAGGCTACCTTCAAGACCGCGCTGCAGGCCGGGCTGGGCAAACTGGACCTGGTCACCCGCGAGGAATTCGACGTACAGCGCGCGGTGCTGCTCAAGACCCGCGAAAAGCTGGACGCGCTGGAGAAGACCGTGGCCGAGCTGGAAGCGCGCGGCAGCGACACCCCGGCAGGCTGAGCCCGGCCCGCATCAGGCCGTTTGCAGCACAAATCGCTCGATCGCCAGCGCCACGCCATCCTCGGCGTTGGTGGCGGTTTCGAAGCGCGCCGTCTGTTTCACCGCCTCGATGGCGTTGCCCATCGCCACGCTGGTCCCGGCGAACTGCAGCATGGTCAGGTCGTTCTCCTGATCGCCGAGTGCCATCACGTTGGCCGCGTCCACGCCCAGGTGCGCGGCCAGCTTCTGCAGGCTCGGCCCCTTGCCCGCCCGGTGGTCGAACACTTCCAGGAAAAACGGCGCACTCTTGAGCACCGCGAAACGCTCGGTCAGTTCCGATGGCAGGCGTGCAATCGCCGCGTCCAGCACGTGCGGCTCGTCGATCATCATCAGCTTGATGAACTGCATTGCCGGGTCCATGTCCTCCACCCGCCGGTACGACAACGGCACGTGCGACAGGTGCGAATCGGCCACCGTGTAGATGCTGATGTCCTGGTTGGGCGTGTACATGCGCCGGCCATCCAGCGCCTGGAAGTGGATGCCCAGATCGCGTGCGATGCGTTCGCAGAACAGGAAGTCGTCGAAGCTCAGCGGGTACTCGACCACGCGCTGGCCACTGCCGAGGTTCTCCACCACCGCACCATTGCAGGCGATGCAGAACTCCGCATCGCCCTCGATGCACAGCTCAGCCAGGAACGGTGCCAGCCCGGACACCGGCCGGCCGCTGGCCAGTACCACACGCACGCCCTGCGCGCGGGCCGCGGCAATGGCCTGCTTCACCCGCGGCGTGAGCTTGTGGGCGGGGTTGAGCAGGGTGCCGTCCATGTCGATGGCGATGAGGCGGACCGGGCTGGGGTGGTGCGGCATATCCATCAGGTTGAATGTTCGGGCGGTGCAGGGGGGCGTCCAGTCTAGCGGCAGCGGATGAACGCCCGCGACCGCAGAAGCCCGACGCCACGCCGGTGCGAATGCCTACATACCGGCCTGCACGCACCCGCCATCATCGCCCCCATCCCAAGTAACCCCGGTAACCGCATGAGCCTGGCGCTGGTCCACAGCCGTGCCCGCGCAGGCGTCAACGCGCCTGCCGTCCGCATTGAAGTACTGCTCTCCGGCGGCCTGCCGCACACCCAGATGGTGGGCCTGCCGGAAACCGCCGTGCGCGAATCGCGCGACCGCGTGCGTGCCGCCATCGTCTGTTCGCAGTTCGAGTTTCCACAGCGCCGCATCACCATCAACCTGGCCCCGGCCGATCTGCCCAAGGAAGGCGGTCGCTTTGATCTGGCCATCGCGCTCGGCATTCTGGCCGCCAGCGGGCAGATCGATACGCAGGTGCTGTCGCGCTACGAATTTCTGGGCGAGCTGGCGCTGACCGGTGAACTGCGCGGGGTGAACGGCGTGCTGCCTGCCGCCCTTGCCGCCGCCCGGCTTGGCCGCACGTTGATCGTGCCACCGGAAAACGCCGCCGAAGCCGGCTTGGCCGGGCACGCCGATGTGCGCGTGGCGCGGACGCTGCTGGAAGCATGCGCCGGGCTGGGCGAACGCACGTTGCCCAAGGCCCTGCCCGCCGACGTCGCCAGCCTGCCCATGCCCGACCTGCGCGACGTACGCGGCCAACCGCAGGCACGACGGGCACTGGAAGTAGCCGCTGCCGGGGGCCACCACCTGTTGCTGATCGGCACGCCGGGCTGCGGCAAGACGCTGCTGGCCTCACGGTTGCCCGGCATCCTGCCCGACGCCACCGAGCTGGAGGCACTGGAGACCGCCACGGTGGCGTCCTGCACCGGCGGCGGCATCGACACCGCGCGTTGGCGGCAGCGCCCGTACCGATCCCCGCATCACACGGCCAGCGCGGTGTCGCTGGTGGGCGGCGGCTCGTTCCCGCGTCCGGGCGAAATATCGCTGGCGCACAACGGCGTGCTGTTCCTGGATGAGCTGCCCGAATGGAGCCGGCACGCCCTGGAGGTGCTGCGCGAGCCATTGGAGTCGGGCCAGGTGGTCGTCGCGCGCGCGTCGCGCAGTGAGGCGTTTCCCGCACGCTTCCAGCTGGTGGCTGCGATGAATCCCTGCCCCTGTGGCTGGGCCGGCGACCGGAGCGGGCGCTGTCGCTGCGCGGTCGATGGCATCCAACGCTACCGCGGTCGCGTGTCCGGCCCGCTGCTGGACCGCATCGACCTGCATGTGGAGGTGCCGCGATTGGAGCCGCACGAACTCCGCGATGACACGCCGTGCGGCGAAGACAGCAGCACGGTGCGGGCGCGGGTCGTGGCGGCACGCGAAGTGCAACTGGGCCGCAGCGGGAAGGCCAATGCACAGTTGCAACCCGGAGAGCTGGCGCAGCATTGCCGGCTGTCCACACCGGACAGGCAGCTGCTGGAAGATGCTGTGGAACGGCTGCAGCTGTCCGCGCGGTCGATGCATCGCATTCTTCGCGTGGCGCGGACGGTGGCCGACCTGGAGGGGAGTGAGGAGATTCGGACGGCGCACGTGGCCGAGGCGATCGGGTATCGGCAGTTGGATCGGGGTGGGGGTGGATGAGCTATCGCAATCGCTCAGCACCACGAAAAATCCAAGCTCACGAGAATACACTGCACGTTAATGCATAGGGCTAGATGCACCAGGACATCGCCGTTTCGGCAGCGGCTTCACTACGCCTTGAGCAGCTTTTTGATCCTGACCCAGCACGGCGCAATGATGAACATGGAGATGACCGACCAGTTCTGCCGCAGCTGCATGCCAACGAGCAGGATGAATACATCAACGCCAATCACATTTACCAGCAGCACCACCGACAGCAGCTCCGGATTGGACAGGAACAGGAGCACCGTGGCGAAGCCAATCAGGGCGCCCCACTTCCTGGCAAAGGGTGAACTCAGTTTTTCGCGGAGATAGCCCATTGTCTCAATCGGTCCCGGACCGGTCTGCGTGCAGCCACAGTCTGGCTGCCCTGCGCAAGCACCGAAGAGGATGACTTTTCCCTTGGGCAGGGAGGTTTCTTTTCAAGGTACTTGAGCTCGACTCTTTCACCGATGCAGCCCTGTATCTCATCCGGATAGCACTCATGAATTTCTGTCCAGTAACCGCTACCAAGATAGCCGACCGTCAGAAGGTCACCGTTATGGTTCGCGATGCATTCTTGCCGTGCGCAGGCGTTCGCCCAGCGCACGCAGCTGGCGTTGGGCACGCGGCATCAGAGGGGGAGTTCGCTTGGCCATGCAAGATTAAATTGCATCTCCGAGATTGAATTGCAATTTAATTTTGCATTCACCATCAAATTTCAGGTGGGGCGCAATGGCGGGGCCTGCCCTGGCCTGGGAGAAACCGTAACTATTGATTCCAGCGCAAAAGAAATTCCCGCATTCCCCGCTTACTCCGCAAAGATCCAGCCACCAGACTGTCCGGCATCCGAACCACCGGCCTCCACTGGATCTCCCCATGTCCCCCGTCTCGCACGCATCCAACGCCAGCGCCCTCTCCCGCCTCACCGCCGGCGGCTTCAGCATCGGTGTGGAAGCGCCGCTGGACAACGACTGGACACCCGCCGGCGAACTCGCCCGCCGGAACAGCGGCCGGCTGCCCGGCGAACCGGACATGCAGCGCCATGCGGGCCTGGCCAAGCTAGTGGACCAGCTCGGCTTCCGGGCGTTGTGGGTGCGCGACGTGCCGGTGTACGACCCATCCTTCGGCGATGCCGCGCAGGTGTTCGAGGTGTTCAGCTACCTTGGCTACCTGGCCGGCATCACCCAGAACATCCTGCTGGGCACCGCCGCCGTGGTGCTGCCCATCCGCGAGCCGCTGCTGACCCTCAAGGCGGCCGCCACCGTGCAGCAGCTCAGCGGCAACCGGTTGCTGATGGGCGTGGCCAGCGGTGACCGCCCGGTGGAATACCCGCTGTTCGGCCGTGACTTCCCCAGCCGCGGTGCCAGCTTCCGCAATCAGATAGCGCTGCTGCGCGACCACGCGCGCGCGCACCTGCCCGAACCGCTGGACCTGCTGCCCCGCCCGTCCGCGCCGCTGCCGCTGCTGGTGGCCGGGCTGTCGCAGCAAACCCCTGCATGGATCGGCCAGCACATGGATGGCAGCCTGGCCTTCCCCGGCACGCCGGCGGAGCACGCACATCGCGTGGCCGCGTGGCGCGCGGTGGCCGGTGCCAAACCCTATGCCAGCTTCATCCACCTGGAGCTGGATGCGCGCCCCGACGCGCCCATGAAGCGCTGGCGCTTCGGCTTCAGTGGCGGCCGCACCGCGCTGATCCAGGAGCTGCAGGCCATGCGAGCTGCCGGTGTGGACCACATCGGCCTGCACGTGCGCCGCAACCAGCGCCCGCTGGATGACACCTTCCACGAAATCGCCGAGTACGTCCTGCCGCTGTTCCACACCTGCACGGCCACCGACAACGCGCCCGGCGCGGTAACGCGGGCAACCGCAGAGGCCTGAGCACGACCGCTTTCCCCCCTCCCCCTTTTCATCGAGACACCCATGCGCATTTCCGTTCCCGGCCGGCTGGGCTTTGGCACTGCCCCACTAGGCAACATGTACCGCAACATCCCCGAGCAGGAAGCCCTCGACACCGTCGAGGCCGCCTGGCAACAGGGCATCCGCTACTTCGACGCCGCCCCCATGTACGGCGCCGGCCTTGCCGAGATCCGGCTGGGCACGGCGCTGCAGCAGCACCGGCGCGACGACTACGTGCTCAGCACGAAAGTGGGGCGCTTGATCCTGGATGAGCGCGAAGACACCACCCAGCGCGACCTCGGCGAGAAGGGCGGCCTGTTCGAGCACGGCCTGCCCAACAAGATCGTCTACGACTACACCGCCGACGGCACCCTGCGCGCCCTCGAGGCCAGCCTGGCGCGCCTGAAGACCGACCGCCTGGACATCGTGTGGATTCACGATCCGGCCCGCGACTTCCACGGCGAAGGCTGGCGCGACGTGTTCGACATCGCCATGAACGGCGCGGCCAAGGCCCTGACCCGGCTGCGCGAAGAAGGCGTCATCAGCGCTTGGGGGCTGGGCGTCAACCGCGTCGAGCCCTGCGAAATGGCGCTGCAGCAGGCCGACCCGGACGGCTTCCTGATCGCCGGCCGCTACACCCTGCTGGACCACGCCGACGCGCTGCGCGCCCTGATGCCGGCCAGCACCGCGCGCGGCTTGGGCATCGTGGTGGGCGGCCCGTACAACTCCGGCATCCTGGCCGGCGGCACGCACTACGAATACCAGCAGGCCACGCCAGAGATCCTGGCCCGCGTGGACGCCCTGCGCGCGGTGTGCGCCGAGTTCAACGTGGACATCCGCGCGGCCGCGCTGCAGTTCTCGCTGGCGCATCCGGCCGTGGCGGCGGTGATTCCCGGCGCCAGCCAGCCGAGCCGCATCGCAGAGAACCTGGCGATGCTGGATGCGGAGATTCCGGCTGCGTTCTGGCAGGCGCTGCGCGCGCGTGGGTTGGTGGCGGTGGATGCACCGCTGCCGCAGGCGGGGTAAGGCAAGTTGCTGCGGCGTGGGAGATGGCCGTCATTGGCGGCCCCCGCGATCTTTTCCGGCCGGAACCGACCGGCCCGAAAAATCCTTTCAATCGTGAGGATTTCTCTCCCTTTAGCGACGGAATGCTTGTTAATCCTTACAAACATAAGGAATTTGATCAGAAGGGGCCATGTGCCGACTGAATCCTCACGTTCATAAGGAATATGGCGTACTCTCCAGCTTCAAGCCAAGAGATCCACACGATCGCGAGGATTCCTCATGAAGGTCAAGCTGCAACGCGCCGAAGATCTGGGTGCCTTGGTGCGCGCCACCCGCAAGTACCAGGGCATGCGGCAGGACGACACCGCAGAGGGTATTGGCGTCAGCGAGAACTTCCTGGCCAAGGTCGAACGCGGCGGCGGAACCGTGCAATGGCAGAAGCTGTTCAATGTGTTGAGCGAGCTCGGTCTGCAGGTTGAGATCGACGTTCCGGATGCTGCCATGGCGCGGCTGCACGAGCAGCCGAAGAAGAAGGCACGCACGCCGTGAACCCAACGCCCCCCAGCACCGGTGAGGCATCGGCCGCAGACAGCGTGGCGATGGAAGGCATGCATGCACCCGAGCGTTCACTCCTGGCCACCATCGAGGGCCAGTCTGTGGGCACCCTGCAGGAGCACCGCAACCTGTGGCGCTTCGAGTACACGACGGCTTGGCGTGACACTCCCGATGGATTCGATCTGTCGCCGTGGCTGCCGCGCCGCGATGCACGCATTGTCGATGGCGGCACGTCGCGGCCGGTGCAGTGGTACTTCGACAACCTGCTGCCCGAAGAGCACCTGCGTGTACGCATCGCCACCGAAGCGAACATCGCAGGCAACGATGACTTTGCCCTGCTGGCTCACGATGGCGCCGAGTCGGCCGGTTCACTGACGCTGCTGCCGCCCGGCAAAACGCTGGCACCGGGCACCCGGGTGCCCTTGTCAGACGCGGAGCTGTCCCGCCGCATCGGCAAACTGCCGCGGTTCTCGCTCAGCAGTGGTGCGGAAAAGCGCATGTCGCTCGCCGGTGCGCAGCACAAGCTGGCGGTGATTGAAGACGGTGGCCTGTACCAGCCAGTCGGCGATGCAGCGTCCACGCATATCCTCAAGCCCGACAGCAGCGATCCCGATTACCCCCACACGGTGATCAACGAGTGGTTCACCCTGCGGCTGGCGCGTGCCATGGGTTTGGCAACCCCCGATGTGCAACGCCGCTACGTGCCCGAGCCGGTGTTCCTGATCGCGCGCTTCGACCGCGAGGTCACCGGCGACGGCGTCCGTCGCCTGCATGCCATCGACGGCTGCCAGCTGCTCAACCTGCCACGTAGTGCCAAGTACGCCTCTGCAACCGTGCAGAACCTGGCCGCCATCGTGGAGCATTGCCGCGAGAAACTCAGCGCAAGGCGTCGCCTGTTCGACTGGTTGGTCTTCAATGTGTTGACCGGCAACGATGACGCCCATTTGAAGAACCTGAGTTTCAGCGTGGGCAAGGACGGTATCGACCTGGCGCCGCACTACGACCTGGTCAGCACCGTGGCGGGAAGCACACGCGCCTACAAGCAGGAGCATGCGGCGTGGCCACAGGCATCAACCGTGGCGGGAGACATCATGGGGGTGAAGCGCTTTGCCGACATCACGCCAGAGGTGCTCATCGAAGCAGCGGTGGCGCTGAAGCTGCCGGCACGCATGGCGCAGCGACGGGTGGCCACCATGGCCGCCACCATCGTGGGCGAAGCCGAGGCGCTCTATGCCACCGTCGAGCAGGAAAACCAGCAGTGGGCCAGCGTTGCCGGGGTCACTCGGGAAGGTGAGATGCGCATGCTGCGCACCATCATCCACGTAGTCATCAAGCACATGGCCGCACAGCTGCAAGCGCCCACACCAGCGTAGCCACTAGACGCCTGCCCCGCACCGTCGCACCATGGCAGGCATGCGCATTGAACAGCTCACGCTCCCCACTGCCGACGTTGCCGCCACGGCCGCCTATTTCGCCGACGTGCTGCAGCTTCCCGTGCATGACGCAACGGTCACGCTCGGCTGGAGCCAGCTCCACCTCATCCCCGCAGGCACCCTCCCCGTGGGCGGTGTCCACCTCGCCTTCAACGTGCCGCACAACCGCTTCGCCGCCGCCACCGCCTGGCTGGATGCGCGCGCCACGCGCCAGCGCAACGCCGAAGGCCAGGAGCATTTCACCTTCGAAGGCCGGTGGGATTCCGAATCCATCTACTTCACCGGGCCCGATGACCTCATCCTCGAACTCATCGCCCGCCGTCGCCTGCCCGCGTCGGAGCGCACCGGCGCGTTCCACGGCAGCGAAATGACCTGCATCAGCGAAGTGGGCGTGCCGACCAACGCCGTCGCCGCGCTGCAGACCCGGATTGAAACCACCTTCGGCCTGGTGCCGCTGTCCACGCCCACGCCCTACTTCGCGCCCATGGGCGATGACGAAGGCCTGCTGATCGTGGTGGATGCCACCCGCCGCTGGTTCCCCGAGCAACGTTGGCTGCCCAATGCGCAGGGCCTGCAGGTGCGGCTGAGCGGCGTGCATGCCGGTGCGGTGCTGGAAGATGCCGCACTGGGCTGGCGCGTGCAGTCCGCGTAACCCGGCGCTACCAGCTGCCCGAGGCACCCCCGCCGCCACTGCGCCCGCCACCGCCGGACCAGCTGCTGGACGAGCTGGACGAACTGCTGGACGAGCTGCTGCTCGAGTCGCGGTCGCTGCGCCGCGTGCGCCGCCCACCCTTGCCCCGGCTGCCCGGCTGCGGGCGCTGGTGGAAGCCCATCACCATGGTCCAGGTGATGTAGAGGAAGAAGCCACCGGCAATCACCATCACCAAGCCCGCGTCATCGCCGAACTTCGCATAGGTGCGATGGACCAGCCACGCGTACACCGCCGATACCCCGCACAGGAACACCAGCCGCACGAAGAACCCCAACTTGCCGGTGCGCCAGCTGGTGCGTAGCGCGGCCACCCACAAGGTGACCAGGCCCACCGCGATGGACAGCACAAACACCAGCAGCACATGCAGCGCCAGGCTGGGAACCGGCCGGCCCATCGACACACTGGCCACGCTGGCCCCGACCGCGGCCACCAGCAGGAATGAGAGCACCCAGCGCGCCCGGCGGCTGTCCACCCACAGCCAGCCCAGCACCATGGCCACCGGCACCAGCATGCCCATGGCGATCGCCAGCGCGGCGGTAGCACCGGGGGTGATCAGCGCGCAGGCCAGCGCGCCCACGCACACCACCGCAAGCATGAGCGACGGAACGCGCCACCAGCGGCTGGGCACGCCACGCTGCCCCGCGCGGCGGGCCCATGCACCCACCAGCGCCCCGGCCAGCAGCGCCAGCGCCACGATGCTGTCGCCACGGCGCCAGTCCTGCGGCAGGCGCACCACGTTGTCGGTCTCGGCAGGCAGCGGCAGCGCCTCGCCGTCGATCAGGCCCACCAGCAGCGCGCTGCCATCGAGGATGCCCTGGCCGGGTTCGCCCTCGCGCAGCCGCGGAATGATGGCCTGGTCGATGATGCGCTGCGCATACGCATCGGGGATGGCCCCTTCCAGCCCGTAACCGGTCTGGATGCGCACGCGGCGGTCGCCCATCGCCAGCAGCAGCAACACCCCATCATCCACGCCCTTGCGGCCGATCTGCCACTGGTCGAACACACGCTGCGAATACGCTTCGATGCCCTCGTCACCGGCGCTGTCGACCACCAGCACCTGCAGCTGCGCACCGCGCCGTGCCTGCAGCTCCAGCGCCTGGGTGCGGAGGTGCTGGGCTTCATCGGCCGACAGCACCTGCATGGTGTCCACCACCGGGTCGTGCAGGTCGGGGATGGGGGTGGGCGCGGCCAGCGCCAGTACCGGCAGCAGGCACAGCACCATCACCCACTGCCACAGTTGCGTCGTCCTGGCGTGCATCACAGCGTCCGGTTGCTTGATGCCCGCATGCTACGCGATGCGCCGCAGCCCGGCGCAAACGAAGAAGCCCCGCATTACGCGGGGCTTCCGGGGGGGCCTTGCCGGTGGCCGTCACTCCTCCTCGTCCTGCCACCCCTGCTGCTGGTTCTGGTTGCGCTGCTGCTCTTCCTGCTGCTGTTGCTGCTGGTCGCGTTGATTCTGGGAATCCTGCTTGCGCTGCTGGGTCATGGAAGGTCTCCGGAGCCCACCGACGGAATGCCGGGGTGGGGCAATGCTGTGCAGCGCCGGGTTAAGGACGCGTGGGAGAAACCTCAGAAAATCGTCAAGCCAGCCGCACCCACGCGTGCCCATGCCGCGCAGTGCCTGCAATGGCTGCGTTTGCGGGGGAATGGCCGTGCATATGGCGGTGCGTAATGGCCACATACTCCGCCCGCCGTGCCTGCTCAGCTGCGTGAATGGGCTACCTGTGCAGCAGCGAGGCAGCCGCCTATGATGGCCGCCACCCTCGCCCCGCCCGGAAAGGAATGCCCCATGCGAGGACTCACGCTCAGCGCCGCCTCGGTTGCCGACACCGACGTGCTGCACCGTCTGCTGCAGCTGTATTACTTCGAAGCGTCGGCCTGGAGCGGCGAGCAGATCGCCCCCGACGGCACCTACGACTGCGCCCGCGCCGATGTGGAAGCCAACCTGCGCGAGACGCCCACGTGGGCGCAGTTGCTGTGGCTGGACGGCGTGCTGTGCGGGTTCGTGCTCGTGGACGAGGTGGAGCACGAGGGCCAGCGTATTCCCGAACTGGCCGACCTGTTCGTGCTGCCCACGCACCGCGGCAAGGGCATCGCACGCGAGGTGGTTGCCCGCTTGGTGCTGCCGGGCAGTGGCCGCTGGTTGCTGGCCACGTTCCGCAACGACACGGCGGCCCATGCGTTCTGGCGCAGGAACCTGCCGAAGATGGGCCTGACCATCGAGACGCCGGCGCCGCCCGACGACTCGGACTTCCACTTCTTCCTGATCAGCGCAGCGTAGCCCCCGCCTGCACCCCTACGCCGACGGCGGCTGGCGTCCGGCCACCGCGTTGAGCCAAGCGTGCTTGAGGAAATCGCGCACGGCCTGGAAGCGCGGCGTTTCATACAGCGAGCGGTGCGTCCACAGCCACACGTCCTGGGTGAGTGCCGGCGCATCGCGCACGCGCACCAGGCCGCCCACGTGTTCGGCCACCGTGCGTTCAATCACGCCAAGCCCGCCGCCGGCGGTCACGCCGTCCAGCACGCCCACCGAATAGTTGCAGCGCAGCCACGGGCGGTTGGCGCCGGGCAAGGTGCGCAGCCAGCGTTCCACCTCGAACTCCACGCGCGGCTCGTCCAGCCCCACGAATTCCAGTTCATGCCACGCCTGGTTGGCGATGGCTGTCTGCCGCCGCGCGGCGTAGGCCTGGTTGGCGTACAGCGCGTACTCCACCCGCCCCACGCGGTCGCCGCGCAGGTCGGTGGTGTCGGGCGGGCCGTAGCGCAGCAGCGCATCGGCCTCGCGGCGGGCCAGGTTGTAGGGCTCGCGCGAGGTGAGCACCTCCACGCCCAGGCCAGGGTGCAGGCGGTTCAGCCCGGGCAGCAGGGTGATCAGCAGGAAGCTGGCCCATTCGTCGGCGTTGATCCGCACCGTGCCCACCAGCTCCTTGGGCGTATCGGCCTCGCGGGCGATCTCGTCGGCGGCCTCTTCCATCTGCTCGGCCAGCGCGAACACCCGCTGCCCCAGCTCGGTGGGAATGCAGCCGGTGGACGTGCGCTCCACCACCTTGCCGCCCAAGCGCTCTTCCAGCGCATCCAGCCGGCGCGACAGCGTGGCCGTGCTCATGCGCGCGGCCTTGGCGGCTTCGCGCAGGGTGCCGCCGCGCACTACTGCCAGCAGCACCATCAGGTTGTCCCAGGGAAAGTGTTTCATATATGAAACGGCCGCCTACGTTATTGGGGGTTTTTCACCAATTTTGAAACTTATACCATGGCCCCCGGGCGCGCTACGAGCGTTGATCGCCGCCCCCTCCCCCTCCTTCGATCCGCTCCCCGCGCTGCCGGCCCTGCCGGCGGCGACCATCAGGTGCTGCACCATGAAAGCTGAAAAGACCCTCTGGGACCGTGTTGTCCACGCCGTGCTGTTTGAAGGCATTGCCCTGTGCCTGTGCGCACCGGTGATGTCGTACGTGCTGGGCAAGTCGCTGTTCGACACCGGCGTGCTCACCATCGCCCTGGCCACCTGCGCCATGCTGTGGAACATGCTCTACAACGCGATGTTCGAGCGCGTGGAAAAGAAGTTCGGGTTCAAGCGGACCGTGCCGGTGCGCATCGGGCATGCGGTGGGCTTTGAAGGCGGGCTGGTGCTGGTGGTGGTGCTGCTGGCCGCGTGGTGGCTGTCCATTTCCTACTGGGATGCGTTCCTTTTGGAGATGGGGCTGATCGCGTTCTTCCTGCCTTACACGTATGTGTACAACCTGGTGTATGACAAGGTGCGGGAGCGGTTGGTGCGGCGTGGGGATGCTGCGCGGGTTAGCGAGGCCTAACTGAGCATCGGAGTTGGGGCGGAGCGCCTGGTCCGCTCTCTTTTCCGGGGTTGATGTCCGATTCCGGCCAGAAGCGGACATTACAGACACATACGGCTTGAAGAGCAGCGTAGTGCTTCCTTCCAACGGAATTCATAAAGAGCTTAGTTCAGGTATAGCAGAGCTCCACGGCTCCAAGGCGGAATCCCGGACATAGCGCGACTCACTGACTTTGCTGCGATTAGAGTGAGTGGATTGCACCACTCATCATCGCGGCCCCGTTCGACCGCGGCCTTGCATCTGCGGCTCAGTCTCGCACTCACTTTTAGGCATCCTCTTCAAGCTCCTGGATTTCGGGAGGACGCCAACCATCAGACTGGAGAGCATTGATAGCTGCGTCATAGATCAGGATTCGCCGCACACCATGCAGGTGAAGATAGAATCGATCACGAACTTCTACGGGCGGAAGATTATCAACGCCTGTGTCGCGCAGTAGCGCAGCGAGGAGCAGACTGGTATCACCTGCATCCCAATTTTGACCATTATCGATCACAGCATCTAGGACTTGACCTATCTGCTGGCCATTCAAACTGTTAGCGAAGGGCTGTATCAACTCTCTGAAGTTGAGCTCCGAGCGTCGCCAGCCGGCTGAACCTCTGTACTCAGAAAGCACTCTTGGCCAAAGCTGAACACGTGGCAGATGAGCAACTGACTCAAGAAGTTGCTCGCGGCTCATATTTTCGATCAGCGCAAGAAGTGGTTCCCTAAATTTCGGGAAGGAGACGCCCGCAAGAACTCGCTGGTCAAGTACGGGTGCGTTTCGAGCGTTGTCCACCGTTGCCTGCAATGCTATCTGAGTTGGAGGCTGCAGGCGGGGCCAGAAATCATGGAAAGACCCAAGAAAGTCGATGGCCCGGGGCCGATCCGCGGGGGATAAATTGTCTAGCAGCAGTACAATCGCCCCTGCCAGCTCTGGCCAAGCGTCCGGCGTGCGCTCTCGAATCGCTATCAATGATGAAATGATCTTCTGCTGATGTGACTCCCAAGTCACCGGAACTCCCTTAAGCAAAGACTTCGCGAGAACAGTGCCGAAATTTCTGACGTTCTGCGCACGAACTCTCGAAAGATAGCGTTGTTCGACGTAATCCACGATGCGCTCATGAATCGTCGGAAAGCCGAGGGACTGCACATCTACGTCGAAGAGCTCGGAGATCGCTCTGCCCTGCAGGGGCTCTTGGGAAAGAACAAGATCCACCGCATTCACGAGGTGAAGTCGGACCAGCTCGGCTGATGGCTCGAAGAGATCTGCTTCTGCAGAGAAAGCGGGGTGCGCACAAAGATGCCTGTCTTCCCGTAGCCTATCCAACTGTGTCCGCGCAATCCGATTGACCACCTGAGTATTGACGGTAGCATCTTCGATGATCGTGCGTTCCAAATTGAGCAACCGGGAAACATCTCCCGCGGTGGTTGCGTTGTCCCATGAGACTAGGAATGCTGTTGCTGCAGCATCGCCTAGCGCGCTGAGCGCTCGATACTTTGCGATCAAATCGTAGACAATCGCCACCCATGCCGATGTGAGAGCACCGCGTAGTGCCCCAGCCTTGTAGGCCTTTACTGCATCAAGGAAGTAGACCTTGGAGCGCGGATTTCGGATGCGCGTGAGAAGTATATCGAGATCGATAAAGGCCGTATCCACTTCTTTTCATCCATGCGCTTTAAGGGAGTGATAGTTTGGAAGCTGTCGGCGCATCAGACGCCTTTACAGCCCAGGCTCTAGTCCGACCAAGGCATTCCTGCTCTCATGCCTGCCAAATTTTGAGCTTACGTCATCCTCCAACCCAACGCCATTTTATCGTCTTCGGTAAAGCCTAACCAAAAAGCTCCATGGCCGTCTTGAATGGGACAGGTCAGTGGGCGTCCCGATCTTATCTCTTATCTCTTCGCGATGAACAATCATGGTCGAGAATGGCGAGCCCCCGGCAAGCACCCTCCGGCCATGTTCTACTGGCGGGAGTTGAGGAGAGAGCGGCGCACGCAAACCCCATCGACTGAATTGCAAACTTCCACCGCGGCGGGGTCATAACGCCGCCTTGCTGCTTCTGGTCGGCCCTACCCCAAAGCAAACTCGAGCTGATCGAAGAAGCGCGGGATACTCTCGTACTGGTACATCCTCCAGTAGGTGCGCGCTTGCTGGTCTATCCTCATATGCCCAAATAGAAGAAAATCGGGCATCGATGGAAACGTACGCGACGCCGCTGCACGGGAAGCCGCGTCGACATCGTTGAAGTAGTCGCTCCCCATGAAGGGCGCGTCAAAGCTACGTATCACCTCCCCCACGATCACAAGTGCGGCCACTACGTGGACCATATCGAGGAGTTCGAGCTCGTACTCCTGCAAAGAAAGATGCGCCGCTGCGCGATCGGCATGCTGCTTTAGAAGACCGACCCGCTTGTGAAGTCGACCGGGCGCTTTCAGCAGATCAGTATCCGTACGTGCATATTCACGGAAGAATTCTCTTAAGAAGACGAGGGCGCGATGAGCATCATCGAAAGTATTGCCTCCGCGCTCGGACCAGTAGCGCGCATGCTCTTCAAGCACGGCGTCGGACAGGCGCCCGAAATTGCCCCCAGTAAGATCTGGCTTCGCGGCATGATCAAAGACTTTCCGGCAGCTCAGAGACAGTGAGTTCAGCGTTGAAAACTCTAGGTACGACTGTGCAACGCGAAAGGGAAAGTCGTCCGAAGCCTTCGCATCTTCAATAGCGTGCGCGGTGCCAAGGAAGTAGTAGAACGCCGGCAGGATCATGCTCGCACGTGACATGACCCCGCGCAGGAAGTGGACTGATCGTAGCTTGCCGTGGAGCCGAAAAGGCTCCTCCTTCCGTTGCATCCTCTCTGCACGCGCCTCCAGATCGAATTTTCGCCTCATCGCTTCGTGCTCGCCTGACTGCACTTCTCAAGAGTCAGAAGATGACGCTTGATTGGATCCAGAACGCAGATATGAGAACCGCAGAGCTTGTATAAGAGAGCACTTGGCGCAGATTCATTGCGACTCGCGCAGTCAAGGTTCATGCCCTCGATGATCGAATCCGATGTAGCTTCCTCGCTGAAGCACTCCGACCATCCGTCGAACTTTTTAATAGGTTTGACCTGGAACGGCTTCATGCGGCTCAAGAACTCCCGCTCTGCCACTAGCGCGTCGCCTTCGAGCTGGTAGTGCACCTCGTGCAGCACCTCAAACTCGTAAGGCAGGTTCTGGATGTACTTCTTCTTTTCGACCAGGGCGAGCTGGAACTTCTGACTCAGAGATAGCCCGCTGCCGACGACCTTCGTGGTCCCAAAGCTAAGTCGAGACGACGCGCCATACCTAGTGACGCCCATCTTTCGAAAAGACTCGGTGCCATCGGGTGCAAAGAGGCGTGCAAGGTAAAGCCACATTCCATCCAATTTTCGATCTCCGCTTTAAACGAGGCGGCGTATAACCCGATCCGGAAATTTTGACGCTAACGCTTCGCGCTGGTCCGCTTCTTCTTCAACCGAGCCTCAAATTCCGCGACCGCGTCCGCCAGTGAGACACCGCAGACCCCGGCCAAGTCCCTTAGCTCGATCAGGTCCAGGCGTCTCGTACCCCTCTCAACATCACTCAAGTGAGACTGGGTGACACCGAGCTGCGCCGATACGTCGGTCTGGGTGAGACCTGCCTCCAAACGCATTTCCCGGACCAATTCGACTAGAACTGCGTACTCCGGACGATAGATGGTCTTTGGCATGGCCGCGTATATGGGAAGAGCGGCTTCCAAAGCTATATCCCACTTCCATATATCGGAACATACGATACGCTAGAGACTCTTCCAAGGCGGAGAGAACGAATGGATGTGTTGACGTCGGGCCTTCTTCGGCCGTGCGAGAGGCGACTCCAGTGCGGTCGCCGCGGCTCTGACCTTTTTCGACGCCCTCTATGGGCCTTACATAGATGTTGGAACCACGTATCTTTGGCGGCTACTGGATGGCCCCTTGTACAGGTGGCAACTGCGAACGCAGCGCCTATTCTTGCTCCGCGCACCGCCAGCTTGCGCACGAAGACTCCCACCATCACCCCCACCTCTCCAAACCCCCAACTCCAGTTCACCGCATCGTTCGCACCAGCTGCGACCCCCTGCGAGCTTCATCCCACTTCCGCACATCCACCGCACTCCACTTCGCATCATCGCGAATGCTGCCCACCTGTTCGGTTGACCCTCTGCATACCCGAACGCATGGTGCACGCATGAACACACTCACGCGCATTGCCCTGCTCGGCGACGTGGCCAGCATCCGCCAAGGCCACCCCTTTCGCGGTGCCATTGCCGCCGTGCCGGAGGGCCCGGTGCAGGTCATTCAACTCAAGAATCTTGCCCTGGATGGGCTGCAGGAACGCGACCACCTGCTGCGCACCGCACTGCGTGCGCGCAAGCCGCCCGACTGGGTGCAGGATCAGGATGTTCTGATCGCCGGGCGCGGCAATCATCCGCTGGCGATGCTGCTGCACAACCCGCCAGAATCCACGGTGTGCAGCCCGCACCTGTATGTGCTGCGGGTGTGCACGCCCGATCTGCTGCCGGCCTTCCTGGCATGGCAGTTGAACCAGCGCGCGGCGCAAGCCTACCTGCGCCAGCAGGCGGCCGGGTCGCGCCAGCAGAGCCTGCGCAAAACAGCGGTGGCGCAGTTGCCGGTGCACGTGCCACCGGTGGCGCAGCAGCGGCGCATTGTGGGCATTGCCAGTGCGGCGCAGGCCGAACAGCGCTGCCTGGAAGCGCTGATCCACATTCGCCAACAGGAGATTGCCGTGGTGGCCGAGCAGGTGTTGCAAGGGAGTGGTGCATGAAGATGATGGCGGGCCTGCCCGGTGCACATGCCACGCACGCCGCGCTGAGCGCCGCGCGCGAACCCCTCAACGACGCCGCCGATGGCAACGCGGCCACTTACTTGCTGTTGGCGCTGTTGCTGCTCAAGATTGCCAGCGACACCGACGCCGCCGCGCAGGACCCGGATCAAACCTACGGCGCACCGCTGCACTGGCCACCCACCGCACCCGGGGCACAGCTGCTGGTGGTGCCACCCGAGGCGCGCTTTGAGCTGCTGTTTCGCCAGCGTTTCGCCCCCGGCAATGACCGCCGCATCACCACCGCGCTGCAGCAGCTCACCCAGGCCAACCGCGCCACGCTGGCCGAGGTGTTCGATGTGCTGCGCCTGCACGACGGCTGGCCGCGCGACGCCGAGCAGCGCGATGTGGCGCTCTCTCGCGTACTGGGCCGCATGACCGTGCCGGCGCTGGACTTCCGCCCCCTGCGCGGCACCTACCGGGCCGACATCGGGCAAGCCGTGGACCGCCTGCTGGAACGCAGCCAGCCCCGCCGCAGCCCCGCGCCCGTGGTCCACGTGCCCGACCCGCTGGGCTGGCTGATGGCCGGGCTGATGGACCCGCGCGAGGACGAAACCATCTGCGATGTGGCCTGCCACCACGGCAGCCTGCTGCTGGCGGCCAGCCGCTGGGCGCGCACCACCCACGGCGCACGCCGGCACCAGTTGCTGGGGCAGGAAGAGAACGACACCGCATGGGCCTGCGCGCGCCTGCGCCTGCTGTTGCATGGCGAAGACAACCACGCGGTGCATGCGGGCATGCCGCTGCTGCACGACGCCCTGGTGGATGCCACCGGGGAGCTGCGGCGGTTCCACGTGCAGCTCACGCGCCCGCCGTTTGCGCTGGCGTGGTCGCCCGAGCGCGGCATCCGCGATACGCACCAGCGTTTTGTGCATGGCATGCCGCCACGCCAGTGGGGCCACCTGGCGCTGTTGCAGCATATGGTGAGAACGATGGACCGGCACACCGGGCGCATTGCGATGGTGGTGCCGCACGGGGTGCTGTTCCGCGATGGTGAGGAGGCGCTGATTCGCCGCAGCCTGCTGGACGCCAACCTGATTGAGGCCGTGGTCGGCCTCCCCGACCGGCTGTTTGCGGGTAGCCCGGTGGCCACTGCGCTGCTGGTGCTGCGTGCGATGCGCGACGACGAGAACGTGCTGTTTGTGGACGCGCGCCAGCTGCAGCCGGCCACCAAGCGTGGCCCCCGGCTGGACCAGGCCGCTGCAGAGCAGGTGCTGGCGCTGTGCCGCCGCCGCGAGGACGTAGCCGGCGTGGCCTGTCTGGCGACGCCGCAGATGCTGGCCCTGCAGGGCAGCAACCTGAGCATTGCGCGTTATGTGCAGCCGGGCGAGCACACCCAGGTGCCCACGCTGGAGGCGCTGCGGGGGCAGCGTGCACGGTTGCGTTCGCGGTTGGGTGCGTTGGAGCAGGCACTGGACGGTGATCTGGCAGAGCTGGAAGAGCGGCCAGCAAAAGCGGGCTGACACTGCGGCGCGTGCCGGGTTGATTGGCGCCCGCTATGTGCATGCTTCGGTGCATTGAAACTGTTCACTGCACCGTGCAGCGGATGTGCAGGAAACGGAATGGTGCACACGGCGTGGCGCGTAGCGGCTGCGCCAGACTGCGGGCATGCGCTATCGAACCTTCTGCTTCGCCACGCCGCCGCTGTTCCGTTTCCCGCTGCAAGGCGCGCTGTCATGAGCCGCGCACCGGTGCGCGGGGTGGTAACCCGCTCCACCTTGGGCTGGTTGCAGCGCCTGGGCTGGCAGTACCTGGCGCCGAATCGGCGCTGTTCCCTGCGCGGCGATGAGGGCAGCATGCTGCTGGATGGTCGTCTGCGGCAGTACCTGCAACAGCTGCGCTTTGAGGCGCACGGTGAGAAGTGGGCGCTGGATGCGGACGGCATTGCGCAGGTGCTGGCCGCCGTAACCCAAGGCCCGCTGCGGCGCGGATCGCAGGCAGGCAATGACGCCCTTCTGGTCGCGCTGCGCAACGGTGTATGCGTAACGCAGCGGCTGCCAGATGGCCGCACTGTGCGGGCAACGGTGCCGCTGGTGGATTGGGCCGAGCCGCTTAACAACCAATGGGACATCGCCAGCGCGCGTGACGAGGGCCAGCCGCTGCTGGATGCGGCGCCACGGATTGATGTGCTGATGGGCTACGTCAACGGCCTGCCCTTGCTGCGACTGCTGTGCGTGGAGCGCGACGGGCAGGCGCGCTGGGGCCGGGATGCGGCGGCCATTGCCTTGCATGGACGGCAGGTGCGCACCAGCCGCAGTGGGTGCAGCCCACCATTGCTGCTGGCGCTGGACCGGCGCGGTGGGCGCTATGCGTGCAGCGGCGCGCCCGCTGGCGGCTGGGTGCGGTGGCGCGAGCACGGCTGGACCGCGGACGCCGTGCAGCAACTGCGCGATACCGTGCCCATGCCCCGGACCGGTGCCGCAGAGGCCAATGGCCGCTGGCTGCGCGCGGTGCACGCGCCGTTGCTGGCCGGCGTGGCGGCGCCGGCGCGGGTGTTGGCGCTGCTGCGGGGTTTCATGCACACCGGTGCGGACGGCCAACCGCGTATTGCGCGGGCGGCGCAGTTCTTCGCGGTGCAAGCCGGGCTGGCGCAGTTGCGGCGTATCGACGCGCAGGGCTGCCGGGGGCGTGGACACCTGCGGCTGGCAGCGGGCGCCGGCATGGCGCTTACGTGGCACTGGTTGGTGCAGCAGGTGCAGCGCGACCCGTGGTTGCGCCACTGCCGGGTATTACTGGTGCAGCAGCACCCTGCCGTTGCGCCTCAGCCGGGCAGGCGGGGCGAACAGCCGGTGTCGCCCGGGCGGCGGCTGGCAGCCTTCATGGCCGACGGGCGCGGCTGCACCCTGCAGACCACGCCGGGCACGCTGCAGGCCTGGCTGCGCCGCCGCGACGCCGGGCATGACGGTGACGACCTGATCGTGCTGGCAGACGCCCACCTGCAGGCCGGCCAGCCAGCGTGGGTGGAACGCGCGCGTGAGCGGCTGCCGCGTGCGGGGTGGCTATGGCTGGGCAACGGCGCGCCGCCGGAAGCGGTGCCGAACCTAGCGAGCGAGCCGCTGCTGTTTGCATGCAGCAATGCCGACGCCATCGCCGATGGCCTGTTGGCGCCGGTGTACCACCATGCGCTGCAGCCCACGCCGCCACGGCGGCAGAAAGCCAAGCGCGGGGCCACGCTTCTGGTTGAGCCGGCCACGCCGCCCAGCGGCCGCTGGGCGTCCAACATCGCCCAGCACCTGCGCGATACCTTGCAGCACACCGAACGCAACCTGCGCGCGGTGCTGCTGGTGCACGATGCCGACACCATGCGTCGCTACCAGCGTGCCTTTGTCAGGGACGGGGCGATACACAGCGCGATGATCGGCCCCGGCTGCGGGCGGGCCAGCGCGGCGCAGCAGCAGGCGCAACTGCTGATTGCCAGCGACCCGCACGCCCTGCCCTATCTGGATGCACGGCTGGCGCTGGTCTACCTGGACACGGCTGTGGACAGCGCGGGGCTGGCGCGGGTGTTGGCCCTGCTCAACCGCCCGCATCCGCACAAGCACTGCGCGTGGCTGGTGCATCTGCCGGGTGTGCCAGCGCCTTGGCAACACGTTGCGGCAGATGCCTGGGCTCCGCTGCCGTTGCAACAGGTGCAGGCCGGGCTATCGCGCCAGCACCGCCGCCTGCGGGCGTTGCTGCCACCCACCGGTAGCGCGGATTTCCACGCCTGCCGCGCGCACGTGGGGCCGCGATGGGGCGTGGATGCGCTCGGGCAGGAGCGCGACCTGCACCGCCTGCGCCGGCGTTGCCTGCACCAGCGAGTGACGGGCTTCGGCCAGCAGTTGCAGGCCGCAATGCTGGCGCTGCCCGGCGAGGGCAGCGGAGCCGAGCTGGATACGCCGCAGCAGCGTTATCGGTATGACCTGCATTTCTGTTCGCTGCTGCGCGATGCGGTGGCCGCGGAGGCGTGCGAGGCGCATTTGAGTGCGGACGAAGATGTGCGCATTCGCCATTGGGCGCGCGAGCGCGCCCCAGAGGTGCGTGATGCGGGGTGGGACTACCTTGGCGCAGTGGACACGCTGCCGGCCAACCCACGCCGTGAGGCGGATGCGTTGCACAGCCAGCTGCGCCATCAACTGGAAACCAGCACGATCGGGGCCGCCGCACGGCTGCAACTGCAACGGCAGCTGCGGTGCTTGTTGGCCACGCCGCGTACGCCTGCCGAGCGGTTGCATTGCCTGCAGGCGCTGCAGGCATTGCAGGCACTGCGGCTGCGGGCGCTGGAACTTCCCGCTGCCGGCAGCGCGACGCGGGTGCAACTGGCCTGCCGTGGGGTACTGGTGCGCATCCTGGGTGCGCCGAAAAACACCGCGCAGCGGCAGCTGCATCACGCGGTGGCCGAACAGCTGCTCAGCGCCATCGGCGCAGCACATGCGGCACAGCCCCGCGCGCAGCACCTGGCGCTTGCAGACCTGCAACGCCGGCTGGCCCCGGCACTGGCAGCGGTGCTGTCGCCCGCGCACTGCGAGGCGGTGCTGGCACAGTTGCCAACGCTGCTGGCCGACACCGCACCTGCCCCCACGTAGAGCGGGGCTCTACGCGCCATACCCATCAACCTCGTAGAGCGGGGCTCTGCCCCGCTGCCATGGACCCCGAGCAGCCGGGCAGAGCCCGGCTCTACGCCGCGTACCCATCAACATTGTGGAGCGGGGCCGCCCATCAACGCTCGTAGAGCGGGGCTCTGCCCCGCTGCCGTTGACCCGAAGCAGCCGGGCAGAGCCCGGCTCTACGCGGTGTGCCCATCAACATTGTCGCGCGGGGCCGCCCACCAACGCTCGTAGAGCGGGGCTCTGCCCCGCTGCCATGGACCCCGAGCAGCCGGGCAGAGCCCGGCTCTACGCGGCGTGCCCATCAACATTGTCGCGCGGGGCCGCCCACCAACGCTCGTAGAGCGGGGCTCTGCCCCGCTGCCGTTGATCCGAAGCAGCCGGGCAGAGCCCGGCTCTACGCGGCATGCCCGCCAAACTCGTAGAGCGGGGCTCTGCCCCGCTGCCGTTACGGCATGACCGGCGGCACGTAAGTCAACGTCATGCCCAACAGCCACAACAACCCCAGCACCAACGGGATATGCACCAGCAGCTGGATGAACGTAAAGCCCACGATGTCACGCGCCTTCAAGCCCAGTACGCCCAGCAGCGGCAGCATCCAGAACGGGTTGATCAGGTTGGGCAGCGCTTCGGCAGCGTTGTACACCTGCACCGCCCAGCCCAGGTGGGCCTTGAGTTCGTTGGCAGCCTGCATCACATACGGCGCCTCGATGATCCACTTGCCGCCGCCAGAGGGCACGAAGAAGCCCAGCACCGCCGAGTACACGCCCATGACCAGAGCGAAGGTGTCGGCGGTGGCGATGTGCACGAACAGGCTGGACAACCGGTGCGCCAGGGTTTCGTCGCCGCTGCCCACCGCGTGGGTGAGGATCATGGCGATGCCGCCGTACAACGGGAACTGGATCAGCACGCCGGTGGTGCTGGGCACGGCCTTGGCCACGGCGTTGAGGAAGCTGCGCGGGCGCCAGTGCAGCAGCAGGCCCAGCGAAATGAACAGGAAGTTGTAGGTGTTGAGGTTGGCGATGGCGCTCACCAGCGGCTTGTTGGCAAATTCGCCAAACAGCCAGCCAAACGCCAGCAATGAAAGCAGCACGGTGAGCAGCGGGCTGTATTCCAGCCACTCGCCCGGGCGGGTGCGCGGCTGCAGCGGTTGCGGCTCGGCCTGGGCGGCGCCGTCGAAGTCCCGTGCGGTGCGGGCGGTGGCCGGGCCAGGCGCGGTGAGCCAGGCGATCAGCAGCGACACCAGGATCAACGCGGCGGTCAGCGCGATGGACTGCCACAGGAAGATGGTTTCGGTGAAGGGCAGCACCCCGGTGATCTCCACCAGCCCCGGCGGCATGCTGGCCGGGTTGGCCTGCAGCTGGGCGGCCGAGGAACTCAGGCCCATCGCCCACACCGCGCCCAGGCCCAGGTAGGCCGAGGCACCGGCGGCGCGGTAGTCCATTTTCAGGTCCTCGCGGCGCGCCAGCGCGCGCACCAGCAAGCCGCCAAATACCAGCGAGAAGCCCCAGCTGAGCAGCGAGGCCAGCATGCTCACCAGGCCTACGTACACCACCGCGCCACGGCCGGTGCGCGGCACCCGCGCCAGCTGGTCGATGAAGCGCGCCACAATGGGCGCGGTGGCCAGGGCGTAGCCGCCGATGACCACGAAGGCCATCTGCATGGTGAAGGGGATGAGGCTCCAGAAGCCTTCGCCGAAGGCGCTGGCGGTGGCCTGCGGGGTGGCGCCGAAGCCGATGGCGGCGGCCGCCACGATGACCACGCCGAGCACGGCGAACACGTAGGCGTCGGGGAACCATTTTTCCGCCCACGCGGCCGAGCGCAGTGCTGCGCGCGCCATCCAACCGTCTTGTGCTGCTGTCGACGTGGCCATCGCCCTACCCTCCCAGGTGATTCAGATGGGGAGCAGTGTGTGGGTTGGGTGGCGGGCTGTCAGTCGCCTATTGGTCGTAGGGGCGAGGTGCCGTGTGGCGGCCGCGGGGCGGCGCGTCGGGATGGTCGGGAGCCGGCCAGCGGCCGGCACTACCGGGTGCGTGCTGCCGAGCGTGGCTCGGCACTACCGGTTCATGGGCACCTCGACCGGTCGGTAGGCCCCGACCGTTGGTCGGGGCGCCTTAATGAAACGCCAGGGCCGCGGCGATACCGGCGAACAGGGTGGCGCCCACCCAGTTGTTGTGCAGGAACGCCTTGAAGCAGGCATCGCGCTCGCGTTTGCGGCACAACAGGAACTGGTAGGCGATCAGCAGCGCGGCCACGCCCACCGACATCCAGTACGCCGCGCCCAGGCCGGCGCGCAGGCCCACCAGGCTCATGGTGCCCAGGAACAGGGTGAACAGGATGCCCTGGATGACCAGGTCCAGGTCGCCAAACAGGATGGCGGTGGAATGGGAGCCCATCTTGAGGTCGTCGTCGCGGTCCACCATGGCGTACCAGGTGTCGTAGGCGGTGGACCACAGGATGTTGGCGCCATACAGCAGCCAGCCCACCACCGGCACTTCGCCCTGCACGGCAGCGAACGCCATCGGGATGCCCCAGCCGAAGGCCATGCCCAGGTACACCTGCGGCAGGTGGGTGTAGCGCTTGAGGTAGGGGTAGCTGGCGGCCAGGAAGATGCCGATGAAGCTCATGCCGATGGTCAGCCGGTTCAGGGTGAGCACCAGCGCGAAGGCCACCAGCATCAGCCCGGCGAACAGCAGCAGCGCCTCGCGCCCGGACACCCGCCCACTGGCCAGCGGGCGGTCCTTGGTGCGCTTGACGTGCGGGTCCAGCCAGCGGTCGGCGTAGTCGTTGATGACGCAGCCAGCCGAACGCGTCAGCCAGACCCCGGCACTGAACACGAACAGGGTCCACAGCGGCGGCAGGCCACCGGCGGCCAGCCACAATGCCCACCAGGTGGGCCACAGCAGCAGCAGGGTGCCGATCGGGCGATCGGCGCGCATCAGTTTCCAGTACTGGCCCCAACGCGACGGTGCGGGACCGTCGGGGGCTTCAAAACGTTCATAAGCCATGCGCAAAGGATACCGCCAAGCCCCGCCGCCAGCGTTGCCGTGCCGGGCAATTGAACGGGGGGCAGACCTGCGCCGCGTTTACCGCTAGAATGCTCCTCCCGCGCCATCAAGGCGTACGGCGGCCCGCATCGGCGCCCGGGACTGCAGGACACAACGCGCTCGTAGCTCAGCCGGATAGAGTAGTGGCTTCCGAAGCCATTGGTCGGGGGTTCGAATCCCTCCGGGCGCACCATCCTTGCCTTGTGGCCCATCGCCACACCCCCCTGAACGTCCAGAACCCTGCCCTACGTCGCATTGCGATACCTGCAGCCCAGCGTGGACGGCCCGCTTTTCTGGGACACTTCGGCCATGAAACGATCCCATGCGTGGCAACAAGACGGCACCGTGTCGCTCTGGCGTTATCGGGACAACCTGCGCAACTATCCGGGCTGGCACATCGGCGCCGATGCCGCCGGCTGCATGTCGATGCTGGCATTGTTGGATGCGCTGGCGCTGGACGGTCCGGGCGCGACGCGGACGCTGCAGCTCTCCCCACCCAGCCCCGCGCAGTTGGCCGTGCCGAACAACCGCGATGCGCGGTGGGACGCCCCGGCAACGTTACGGCTGACGGTGGATGAGGATGTGGCGTTCTGGCAGTGGGATGTGGACGGCGCGCGCGCCACGCTGCGGCTGGGAGACGCCGCGTTGGGAAATTTTCGACAGGGCGTGGTGGATATTGCCGCGGGTCGAGGCGATTACAGCGTGGGCCAGGGCGTTCAGGCGTTGTGGTTCTGGTGGTAGTGAGCCGACGTTTGAACAGGCAACCCGACAGGCGATGATGCGAGTGCAACTGCCACTGGGCCTGAGTGACAGTGCGATGGTGGATGGCGTCGGCATGGTGCGCACCGATCGTAGCCGGTGCGCTGTGGGACGGCAGCCGACCAACGGTCGGCTCTACCGGCTGGATCAATACGTCCCGTCGAACGCAAAGATCGGCTTGCGCTGCTTCCACAGCCCGGCGGTGAAGTCCGGGAATTCCAGCGTCTGGAAGCTGTTGGCGATGGACTGCTCCGACAGCGGGGTGATCGCACTCCAGGTGATGGCGTCGTAGATGTCGATCGGCATCGGCGCGCGGGCCTTCAGGGCCTCAACGAACGCATGGATCACGAACCAATCCATGCCACCGTGGCCGGCGCTGGCGGCGGTGTCGGCGTGCTGCTTCCACAGCGGGTGCTCGTACTGGTCCTGGTAGCCCTTGAAGTCTTCCCACTTGTGCGGCGGGCTGCGGCCTTCGATGTGGATGGACTGGTTGACGTCCATCCACAGGCCCTTGGTGCCCTGCACGCGGAAGCCCATCGAGTACGGGCGCGGCAGCGAGGTGTCGTGCTGCAGGATGATGGTTTCGCCGTTCTCGCAGGCCAGCGTGGTGGTCACCACGTCGCCCAGCTTGAACGCCACCTTGGTGCTGGGGTGGGTGGTGCCGCCGCTCTTGGCCACGGTGTAGTCGTGCAGGCCACGCGCCTTGCTGGCAAAGGCGTTGATGTGGGTGAAGCGGTTGCCGCGGTTGATGCCGGTGTACATGGCGCACGGGCCGATGCCGTGGCTGGGGTACAGCTCGCCGTTGCGCTTGACCGAGTGCTCGGTGCGCCAGCGCGCCTCGGACCAGCCCTTGGCGCCGAACTCCACGCCACTGTCATAGGGCTGGCTGGGGTCGCCGGAGTTGAACTTCACCCCGCGCAGGTCGTGCTGGTAACCGGCCTGCAGGTGCACCAGTTCGCCGAACAGGCCCTGCCGCACCATCTGCAGCGCGGCCATCACATCGCGCCGGTAGCAGACGTTCTCCAGCAGCATGTACGGGGTGCCGGTGGACAGCTGGGTCTTGAGCACGTCCCAGTGGTCCTGCAGGGTGATGCCGGCCACCACTTCACAGCCAACCGCGATCCTGGCCTGCATGGCCGCGATGGCCATCGGGGCGTGGTACTCCCACGGGGTGGCGATGACCACGCCGTCCAGCCCGCGCTGTTCCAGCAGGCGCTTCCAGGCGTTGACGTCGCGGTCCTGGCCGTAGGTTTTCGGCGCCGGCTTGCCTGCCTTGGCCACCATCTCCACGGCGCGGCCGAGCATGATCGGTTCGATGTCGCACAGCGCCACCACCTCCACGTCGTCGCGGCGCACCAGTTCCTTCAGCAGCACCTGGCCGCGCATACCCGTGCCGATCAGGCCCAGCCGCACCTTGCGCCCGCGCGCCCAGGCCGGTACCTGCGGCAGCAGGCTGCTGGCGGCGACGGCGGCGCTGGCCGCGATGAATTCCCTACGTTGCATGGATCACTCCTCCTCTTGAGACCTCGCCGGCGGGGGCCGGCGCGGTGGAACCGTCAGAACTTGTAGCCGACGGTCAGACTGTAACCACGACCGAAGATGGTCGCGTAATCGCTGGAATCGCCCAGGAAGCTGTTCGGATCGTAGAACGGCAGGCGGTCGAACAGGTTCTTGATGGTGAAGCCCACGTTCCAGTGGTCGTCCGGGCGCCAGGCCACGCTCAGGTTGGCCGTCCACCACGACGGAGCGCCGTCGCACTTGCTCTGCTCCACCGGCAGGTAGCCGGCGGTGCAGGTCTGCGGGTTGTTGTCTTCTTCATCGATCTGCTGGAGCGCCCACTTGGTGCCGCCCACGTAGTTGATGAACATGCTGGTGGTGACCTGCTTGTAGCTCCAGTCGGCGTTCAACGTGGCCCGCAGGCGCGGGTTGTTGTAATAGCCCACCAGGTCACCGTAGTACCAGCCGCTTTCGTCGTCCAGGTAGGAGCGGTTGCGGTTGGCGATGGTGGCGGCCACGCCGATGTTCAGGTTGCCCCACTCGCCCAGCGAGAAGCGGCTGCGCGCGTCGATGTCGAAGCCGTCGATCAGGGTCTTGCCGCGGTTCTTGTACTGCCCTACCACGCTGGCCACGTTGCCGGTGCTGTAACCGGGCAGCGTGCCGGGGCAGCTGACGCCGGTGGCCGGGTCGGCGCACATGGCCGCCAGCGCCGCCTGGTTGGCGCGGTCGGCCTCGGTGATCGGCGAGCGGGTGGAGGAAATGATGTCTTCGTCGCGGGTGTAATCCGGCGCGACGATCTCGTTGGTGCGGTAGATGAACCAGTAATCGGCCGACACCGACAGCCACGCGGTGGGTTCGTAGACGAAGCCCAGCGTGGTGATCTTGGCCTTCTCCGGCTTCAGCTCCGGGTTGGGCTGGGTCATGCGCGCCACGGTACGGCTGCAGTCGCTGTTGAGCAGGGTCTTGCCCAGGTCCACGTCACCGCCGCGCTGGGATTGCAGCAGCAGGTTGGCAATGGCGTTGGTCTCGTTGCAACGCACTTCGTCGCGGTAGCCGCCGAGCTGGGCGAACACACCGCCGTTGCCGGATTCGGCCAGGCTGGGGGCACGGAAGCCGGTGGAATAGGTGCCGCGCAGCATCAGCTGGTCGAACATCTGGTACTTCAGGCCCACCTTCGGGGCCAGGTTGGCGCTGAAGTCGGGGTACTTGTCCACGCGCAGCGCCGCGTCCAGTTCCAGCTTCTCGGTGAGCGGGGCCACGGTTTCGGCGAACAGCGCGTAGGTGTTGCGCTTGCCGTCGAACCACGAGCCGCCCTGCTGGGTGATCAGGCCGTTGGCCGCGTCCGGGTTGCCGGGGGTGTAGAAGGTTTCGCGGCTGGCATTGAAGCCGAAGGCCGCGCGCACTTCACCGGCGGGCATCTGGAACAGCGGGCCTTCAATCTTGCCGTCCAGGGTGTGCAGGCGGGTCCAGGACTGGATGTCGAAGGTGGGGAATGCTTCGCGGATCAGCGCCGCGTTGGCTTCGCTGTACTCGCCGAATTTATAGGCCGGGTGGTCGGAGATGATCACCCGCCCGGTGCCCGGGTCGACGCTGTACGGGCCAAACGCCTTCTCGAAGCCGGCCAGGTTGACGTTGGTGGTCTGGTAGGTCACCGAGTGGCTGCCGGCGGTGGCAAAGGCGGTTTCCCAGTTCCAGTCGCCCACGTCGCCCCGCAGGCCGGCCACCACGCGGTAGCTCTGGTCGGTGTTGCGCTGGCCGAAGTGGTTGGCGCCTACGTCCTGCAGCAGGTAGTTCAGGCCCACCACGCCGCCCATCAAGGCTTTCAGTTCGGGCGAGGCGTGGTTGTATTCGTTGTTCGGGCCGAGGTACGGGTACAGGAACTGGTTGACCGTGGTGCCGGTGTTGCGCGAGAACCAGCTGGTGGGGTTGCCGGTGGTGGTGCCGTAGGCACGCGGGGTGCCGCCATTGGCAGTCAGGTCGATGTCGGTGTAGGTCGCTTCGGCGAACGCCTCGGTGCTGTCGCCGATCAGGAAGTGGGCGTTGACGTAGGCGGTGTTGCGCTCGGACTTGGCACCGGCGTCGATCTCGTTGTTCATCCACGTCTCCCAGATACAGCGCGGGCCGGCCGCTTCACTGGTGAGCACGTTGTTGCAGCCCGGCGCGGCTTCCTGCACGCGGCGGCCGGTGACCGGGTCGAAGGCGAAGTAGCTGCCCGGGTTGAACTCGCCCGGCTTGCTGCCGGTGCCCAGGCGCAGGTTGGGCAGGTAGTTGGGGTTGTTGACGTAGTACTGGGACGGGCGCTTGTCGTAGAAGTCACTCAACGGAATCGCATCACGCCGGTACAGGTTGACCGAGGCGTACACGTTGTAGCGGTCTTCATCCAGGTCGCCGAAGCCGGCGGTGATGCTGCCCTGGTGTTCGCCGTAGGAGCTGATGCGCGACGATTTGTCGGTGGTGAGGTTGATCTCCGCGCCCTGGTAGGAGCGCTTGGTGATCACGTTGATCACGCCGGCCACCGCGTCGGTACCGTACACCGCCGAGGCGCCGTCGGTGAGCACTTCCATGCGTTCGATCGCCGCGGCGGGAATCGCATCGATGTTGACGAACTGGGTCTGGAAGCCGGCGGGCGCGCCGTAGTACGACAGGCGACGGCCGTTCAGCAGCACCAGCGTGCCCTGCGCGCCGAGGCCGCGCAGGTTGGCCTGCGAGGCGCCGTCGGAACCGGTGAACAGCGAACGGGAATCCTGCTGGGCCGGCCGCGCGGCGGGCAGGTTGTCGAGCACCTGCAGCAGCGTGCGCGCGCCCATGTTCTCGATGTCCTGCTTGCTGATCACCTGCACCGGCGAGGCGGTTTCCACGTCGCTGCGGCGGATGTTGGAGCCGGTCACTTCAATGCGCTGCAGCTCGGTGGCCTTGGCAGCGGGCGCGGCCTCCTGCGCACCGGCGTTGCCGACCACGGCAAGGGCCAGGCCCAGTGCGATGGACAAGGGGGTAGCGGGGATGCAGCGATGGCGATGGCGTTCGGTCAACATCTGTGTCTCCTTGTTCGATCCGCAGCGTGGGGCTGGCGGTGGATGGGTGTTTTCGGGCAAACGTCCCCCGTGCCGCGGCCACACGGCCGCAGACGGGAAACGGAGAGAACTGTTTTTCTGAACGCGTGTTGCGTCGGTTACGGCGACACGATGCTGGCGGTATCGCCCTCCTGTCCGATCAGCGCGGCGTTGGCCCAGTTACCGCAGACCTGCGCGGGGTGGTCGCCCTGCGCGCCCAGCGTGCGCAGGCTCAAGGTATGCAGGCCGCGCACGTCCAGCTCCGGTTTGACCACGCCGGGCGCCTTGACCAGGCCGCTGTCATACAGCAGCCGGTTGTCGCCCCACACCTGGAACTGCATGCCGCCGGCGGCGCGGCACTGGTCATCGATGCCGAGATCGGCGCGCAGCAGGCGCCAGCTGCCGGTGAGCTTCAGGTCGATGCGGCTGTTGGCATTCACCCCCAGGCCGCGGCGGAACAGCAGGCCGTTCATGCGCAATGCCGCCTGGCCGCCAAAGGCGTGGTCGCTGGCCACGCTGGCCTGCAGCGCGGCCGGCAGCGTCAGCGCAGACAGGTACAGCTGCTGGGCCGGGGTGGTGGGCTGCGGATGTTCCAGCACATGGAAGCTGGACAGCACGATGGGGCCAACGTCGCGCGGCTGCAGCGCATCCACTGCACGGGCCACGCTGCCCTGCGCGGCGGTCACCATCGGATCACTGGCGCCGGCACCGTCGCCGTCGGGGTTCTGCGTGCTCAGCACACGGAAGCGCAGCAGGCGGCCGGCGTGGGCGGGGAAGTCGATCTGCTGCGTGCCCTGCTGCAGGGTGAGGCGGCCACGCTTGACCGGTTCGCCCCACTCGCCGTTGCTGTCGGCCAGGTAGATCTCGTAGTCGCGGATCTGGCCGTTCTTCCAGTGCGGGTCGTTGCGCGGCGCCAGCGCGATGCCGTCGATCAGCTTGCGCTCGCCGAAGCCGAGCACCCATTCGTGCGCGCCGGTCTTCACCGATTGGTTGCGTACCGTGCGGAACCAGGTGGCCGGGTCGTCATCGAAGGCCTTTTCCAGTTCGTAGCCCTGCTCTTCGGCCGGGCGGTTGACCACCAGCAGGCTGTCCGACGGCAGTGCGCGGCCCAGCTCCGGCGCGGCCGGGTACGCGTCGTCCGCAACGGCGGCGGCTACCGGCAGGGCCAGCTGCAGCGCCAGCGGCTGGCGGATGTCGGTGGGCGCAGTGCGTACATGCAGCGTGCCGCGACGCTCGGCGGCATCGAAGTACCAGCCTTCGCTGGCCGCCTGCCACGCCGCCTTGTCGGCCAGCATCGGCAGCGTGCGCTCGCCCAGAGTGACCGCGGTGGGGCGCTGGCGGCTGAGCACGCGCAATGCGTAGCGGCGTTGCGGCAGCTGGCCGGCGTACTGGCCCTGCACCGCACCGATGGTGACCTGCACCGGGCCCGTGCCCTGCGCGGGCGCTGTGACGGTCACCTGCTGGGTGCTGGATTCGCCCTTCTCGTAGCGCCGGGTGTTGCCGTCGTCTTCGTACAGGGTGTACTGCGCATCGCCCTGCGGGTACAGGTCGAAGGTGACTTCATCCAGCGGCTTCTGCCCGTCGTAGAGCATGTCCGGGTACATCGGAATGATCGCGCCGGCCCGCACGAACACCGGGATCGTGGCCAGGTCCACGGCACGGTCCAGGGTGCGGCCGTCGGCACCGGCGTGCAGTTGGCGGCCGTCCCAGTAGTCGATCCAGCGGCCCTGCGGCAGGTGGATGTCACGGCGCCAGCCACGGCTGGCCGCCTGGCTGCGGTATACCGGCGCGATCAACAGTTCGCGGCCGAGCAGGAACTGGTACTTGTAGGCTTCGGTGTAGGCCTGCGGGTCCTGCGGGTAGTCCCACATCAGCGCGCGCAGCAGCGGCGCGCCGGTGGTGGCCGCGTCATGCGCCAGCCCGTACATGTACGGGGTCATGCGCATCTTCAGCTTGAGGTAGTCGCGGTTGACGCTGCGGTAAGGCTCGTCGAACCACCACGGGTGCTTGCGGGCGTTGCCGGACCAACCGGACATGCCCATCAGCACGGGGGTGAAGCTCTTCCACTGCAGGTCGCGGGTGAAGGTTTCAGCGCTGCCGCCGAAGATCGCATCCACATCGCCACTGGCGTAGGCCATGCCCGAGAGCCCCGAGCCGACCAGGGTGGGAATGTGCCAGCGGATGTAATCCCAGCTGCTGCTCTGGTCGCCGGTCCACGCCACCGCGTAGCGCTGGATGCCGCCCCAGCCCATCACCGTCCACAGGAACGGGCGCGAGTCGGAGTTGTGCAGGATGCCGTTGAACGCGGACTGGTTGGCGTCCATCGCGAACTGGTAGCCCTTGCCGGTCCAGGCCACGTCCAGCTTCTGCACGCGGCTGCCGGCGGTGCCCACTTCCCAGGCAATCTTGTCCACGCCGTTCTCGGTCCACAGCCCGGTCTTGAAGCCGTACTTCGCCAGGCCCTGCACGGTCTCGGGCAGCTTCTTGTAGCCGCAGCCGTAGCCATCGTTGGGCAGGATCCAGCCACCGGGCATGTCGTGGTCGCGGTACTGTTTGGCCACGCTGTCCACCACGTCGGGGGTGGTGCCGGTGGGACCGTCGCTCCAGCCGTCGGGCACGCTGCCGGGCTTCTTGATGTTGTCGCCGTCGTTGTAGCAGTCGGCGTCGCCGTAGGAGAACGCCCAGCGCGGCAGCAGGCCGGCGCGGCCGGTCAGCGCGGTGTAGCGATCCAGCAGCGTGTGCAGGCTGGGACCGACGAAGTAGTACGCATCAAAGCGGTCTTCGCGGTGCAGCAGCGTGGCCTGGTCGGCCTGGCGCAGATCGTAGGTGCCATCGCTCCAGGTGTTGCGCAGCATGCCCCAGCCGCGTGCGCTCAGCAGCATGGGCGCGGGGTTGGGGCGGTCGCCCTCCTCCCAGCCACCGGAATAGGACACCTCCAGTTCGCGGCCCTTGAAGGCGAAGCGGCCGTTCTGCTGGCCGCCACCGAAGAAGTGTTCGTCGGCATCGCTGGACAGCACCTGCACGCTCTGGTCCTTGCCCAGGTCCAGCGGCTGCAGCTCGCGCCACAGCGGCACCGCGCCGCCTGCGTCGCGGCGGTCCAGTGCCAGGCGAAGCGGCTGGCGCTGGATGTGCAACACCAGCGCAGCGGTGCGGATGCGGACTTCGGTGCCGTCTTCTTCCAGCTGGGCGGCAACCTTCGCGGCCGACTGCGGCACCACGATCGGGGCGGCCTTGTCGCCCGCGCCGCTGAGCGTGCCGTTGCGTCCGGCCTGCACGCGCAGCATGTCCTCGCCCAGCAGGTCCACGCGCAGCACCATGCCGTTGTCGGTGCGGATATCCCAGCCGGGGCTGCCGTCCTTGTTGGGAGCAGCGCTGATACGGGCCAGGTTGCCCAGGGGCTCGGCCACGGCCGGTGCCGCCGCCAACGCGGACAGCAGGGCCACCATCAGGCCAGTACGTCGAAACCGGGATTCCACCTTGCCCCCAAGCCCGCGGTCAGCGGGAATCTGAAACCAGTGCGGCCGACTCTAGGGCAGGGTCTCGAAAGATGTCAACAAATTGCAAAGAAAAAGGAAGGATATTTTCTTTAAAACGAAAGATATGCCGGGAGCCGCTTTCTATATAGCGGCTGAATACGCGATTGTTGCCGCCTGAAACCTTGCTGCGGTGCGGCATCCGCAGGGAGGCGCCCTGGGGTCGAGCTGATGGATTCGTAAAAACTGTGACCGCCCTAGCTTTTCTTTATCTTTCGATATTTGACATTTCGAAAGAAAACGCAGAAGGTGCGGTCGCCCAACAGGAATTGCGAATGGACGCTTCTGTGCTTACCGACTTGCCCGCGTGGCAGCGCCTTGGCGGCGCCTATACCGCCGAAGAAATCGCCCAGCAGCCGCGCATGTGGACTGCCCTGGCCGACCTCCTCGATGACGCGCAGGCGCGCATCGACCGCTTCCTTGGGGAGGCACTGCGCCAGCCCGGCCAGTTGGTGATCTTCACCGGTGCCGGCAGCTCGGGCTTCATCGCCGAAATGGTGGCTGACCACCTCAATGCGCAGTGGCCCGCCGAGGTCCGCGCGCTCCACACCACCAGCCTGCTCACCCACCCGGCGCTGTACCTGCGCCGCGACCGCCCGACCCTGCTGGTGTCGTTCGGGCGCAGTGGCTCCAGCCCGGAAAGCGTGGCGGCGGTGGAACTGGTGCGCGACCGGGTCGACGACGCGCGCTTCCTGGACATCACCTGCAATGCCGACGGCGAACTGGCCCGGCGTGGCCATGGCCGCAGCGACACGCTGTCGTTGCTGATGCCGCCGCCCAGCTGCGACCGCGCCTTTGCCATGACCAGCAGCCTGAGCTGCATGCTGCTGGCCGCGCTGAGCGTGTTCGACGGCGCGCCGTGGCCGCAGCGCGTGCAGCGCCTGCGCAGCCTGGCCAGCCACGGCGAACGTGCCCTGCTGGCGTGGGACGGTGCCGTGCGCACGCTGGCCCAGGCCGCGTATTCGCGTGTGATCTACCTGGGCAGCGGCCCGCTGGAAGCACTGGCCCGCGAAGCGGCGCTGAAGGTGCTCGAGCTCACCGCGGGCCAAGTGCTGGCGCTGGCCAACACCCCGCTCGGCTTCCGCCACGGCCCCAAGTCCACGCTCAATGGCGACACCCTGGTGGTGATGCTGCGCAGCGCGCAACCGCTGTCGCGCCGCTACGAACAGGACCTGCTGGACGAACTGCGGGGCGATGGCATCGCCGCACGGGTGATCTCGGTGGGTCCCGATGGCGATGACCGCGCCGACGGCGACTTCGTGCTCGACGCACCCGCGCTGGACGACAGCTGGCTGGCCCCGCTGTGGCTGCTGATGCCGCAGTGCTATGCGCTGCAGCGTTCGGCGGCGCTGGGCATGACCCCGGACAACCCCTTCCCCGACGGCACCGTGAACCGGGTCGTGCAGGGCGTGACCATCCATTCCCATGGCTGAGCAGGGCATGCCCATGCAGTGCTGGTACGGCATCGACGTTGGTGGCACCAAGATCGAGCTGGTGGCCTACGACGCCACCCTGCGCGAACTGCACCGTGAGCGGGTGACCACGCCCACGCAGGACTACGACACCTTCCTGCAGGCGATCACCGGGCTGGTGCACAGCGCCGACCGCACGTTGGGCGGCGCGTGCCGCGCCATCGGTATCGGCCTGCCGGGCGTGCGCGACCGCAGCACCGGGCGGCAGCTGAGCGCGAACGTGCCCAGCCTCACCGGCCGCCTGGTCGGCGAGGACCTGCAGGCCCGGCTGCACCGGCCGTTGCAGTTCGGCAACGACCTGCAGTGCTTCGCCCTGAGCGAAGCCCATGGCGGCGCGGGCGCGGGGTACCCGAGCATGTTCGGCGCGATCCTCGGCACCGGTGCCGGCGGCGGTTTCTGCGTGGGTGGCCAGTTGCTCACCGGTGCCAACGGCATCGCTGGCGAGTGGGGGCACTGGAGCATTCCGGCCACCCTGCTGCAACGCCACGCGCTGCCGGTGCTGCCCTGCGCGTGCGGCCTGCGCGGTTGCCTGGAGCGTTACGTGTCCGGCAATGGCTTGGCCCTGATCCACGAAGGCCGCGGCGGTGACGCCGTGGACGCCACCGCCGTGGTGGCGCTGGCCCACGCCGGCGATGCCATCGCCACGCAGGCGCTGGCGATCCACCGCGACCTGCTGGGCTACAGCTTCGCCAACCTGATCCTGGCCATCGACCCGCACGTGATCGTGCTGGGCGGCGGCCTGTCCAAGCTGGAGCAGCTGTACCACGACCTGCCCGCCGCGATCGTTCCCTACCTGTTCCAAGGGGTGCGCGTGCCGCCGATCCTGCCGCCCACCTTCGGCGATGCCGGCGGTGCGCGTGGCGCGGCGCTGCTGGCCCGCCAGCACCACCCTGCCTGCTGATACCCCCTTGTTGCACCGCTTGTTTCCGGAGTTGCCATGTCTGCCATCCAATCGCTGATCGCCGCCCATCGCCAGGGCCATCCCGTGGGCCTGTACAGCGTGTGCTGCAGCAATGAACAGGTGCTGCTGGCGGCCATGCAGGTCGCCCAGCGCTACGACACCCTGCTGCTGATCGAGGCCACCTCCAACCAGGTGGACCAGTTCGGTGGCTACACCGGCATGACCCCGCCGCAGTACCGCGACTACGTGCTCCACCTGGCGCGCGATGCCGGCTTCCCGGCCGAGCGGCTGGTGCTCGGCGGCGACCACCTGGGCCCCAATGCGTGGCAGAAGGGCCCGGCCGAGGTGGCGATGGCCAACGCGCGCACGCTGATCGAAGCGTACGTGGCCGCAGGCTTCCACAAGATCCACCTGGACTGCAGCATGTCCTGCGCCGATGACCCCACCCCGCTGCCCGATGCGGTGGTGGCGGCACGCTCGGCCGAGCTGGCCCGCATCGCCGAGCGCACCGCCGCCGCGCACGGCCTGCCGCCGCCGGTGTACGTGATCGGCACTGAAGTCCCCATCCCCGGCGGCGAAGCCTCGCTGGCCGGTGGCCTGCAGGTCACCACGCCGGCCGCGGCAGCCACCACCCTGGCCATCCACCGCGAGGCGTTTTCCGCGCCGGACCTGCTGCCGGCGTGGGAGCGCGTGATTGCGATGGTGGTGCAGCCCGGCGTCGATTTCGACCACAGCAGCGTGCACTACTACGACCCGTCCGCAGCGCGCGCGTTGTCGGCGTTTGTTGACGCGCAGCCGCGCATCGTGTTCGAGGCGCATTCCACCGACTACCAGACCGAAGTCGGCCTGCACGCGCTGGTGCGCGACCACTTCGCCATCCTCAAGGTCGGCCCGGCCGCCACCTATGCCTTCCGCGAAGCGGTGTTCGCCCTGGCCATGATCGAAGCCGAGCTACTGCCGGCGGCGCAGTGTTCCAACCTGATCGACGTACTGGACCAGTGCATGCGCGACAAGCCGGGCAGCTGGCGCAGCTACTACCAGGGCGACGAACGCGAACTGCGGTTGCTGCGCGCCTACTCGCTGAGCGACCGCAGCCGCTACTACTGGGGCGAGCCGGCGGTGGTGGCCGCGCTGCAGACGCTGGTGGCCAACCTGCGCCAGCACGCGCCGCCGCAGATCCTGCTCAGCCAGTTCCTGCCCAACCAGCAGCTGGCCATTGAAGCCGGCGAGCTGACGGCCGAGCCGTTGGCGCTGATCCAGCACAAGGTGGCCGAACGGCTGGGCGAGTACGCCCGCGCCTGCAATCGCAACCGCGCCGGGGCCAATAACGAAACTTTCCGGGCCACGGAGCTTTCGGAACGGTAAGCTTTGGCTTTCCTTCCGAACGGAATCGCCCCCATGCGCAATACCCGCCAGCGTCGCCAACAGATCCTGCAGTTGCTGGTCGAGCACGGCAACGTGCAGGTCAGCGAGCTGGTCGCGCGTTTCGGCGTGTCGGCGGTGACCATCCGCGCCGACCTGACCCACATCGAATCGCAGGGCCTGGCCACGCGTACCCATGGCGGCGCCACCCTGGTGCGCACCCCGCCGCAGGAACAGGACATCCACGAGAAGGACGCCCTGAACCTGCCGGTGAAGGACAGCATCGGCACGCACGCGGCCGGGCTGGTCAAGGCCGGCGACAACATCATCATCGACTCCGGCTCCACCACGATGACCCTGGCCCGGCACCTGCGCGGGCACCGCGACGTGACGGTGATGACCAACGGGCTGAACATCGCCTGGGAACTGGCCAACGCACCGGGCGTGGAACTGCTGCTCACCGGCGGCCTGCTGCGCAAGCAGTCGCTGTCGCTGCAGGGCAGCCAGGCCGAGGCCAGCCTCAACACCTACAGTTTCGACACCCTGTTCCTGGGCGTGGACGGCCTGGACCTGCAGTTCGGCCTCACCACCCACCACGAGGCCGAAGCCAGCCTCAACCACCGCATGGTCGAGCGCGCACGCCGTATCGTGGTGCTCACCGATGCCTCCAAGTTCGGCCGGGTCAGCCTGCACCGCATCGCGCGGCTGGACCAGGTCCACACCGTCATCACCGACGCCAGCATCGACGCCGAGTACCTGGAAGGGCTGCAGCGGCTGGGCATCGAAGTGATCATCGCCGAGTCCCCCGCGTGACCCAGACCCGCTCCCTTTATGGCCGCATCCTCACCCCGCTGGGGTGGCGCCGCGGCCACGTGCACTTCGACACCCATATCCGGCAGCTGCAGGTGGACGACCACAGCGGCGCCGATAATCCGCAGCTGCCGGTGATCCTGCCCGGCTTCATCGACCTGCATGTGCATGGCGCGGCCGGCGTGGACCTGATGCAGGGCGGCGACGTGGCCCGCACCATCGCCCGCACCCACGCGCGTTTTGGCACCACCACGCTGCTGGCCACCACCATGACCGCCGGCCTGGATGAGATCGCCCATGCGCTGCAGGGCGTTGCCGCCACCATGGCCGCGCCCGACGCCGCGGCCGCCTGCATCGCTGGCGTACACCTGGAAGGCCCGTTCATCAGCCCGCAGCGGCTGGGCGCGCAGCCCAACCGCACGCTGGAGGCGACGCTGGCGCTGGTGCAGCAGCTGCATGCGCTGGCACCGATCCGGGTGATGACACTGGCCCCGGAGATCGGCGCGCACACCGCGCTGATTCCCGCGCTGTGCGCACTCGGCATCCGCGTGCAGCTGGGCCACAGCGCCGGCACCTACGAAGACGGCGTGGCCGCCTTGCAGGCCGGTGCCTCCGGCTTCACCCACCTGTTCAACGGCATGACCGGCGTGGACCACTACCGCCCCGGCATGGCCGCCGCCGCCCTGGCGCATGCGCAGTACGCCGAGATCATCCCGGACCTGCAGCACCTGCACCCGGGCGTGATCCGGCTGGCCGCACGGGCAATTCCGCGCCTGTATGCGGTGACCGACGCCACCGCCGCCACCGGCATGCCCGACGGCGAGTACGCGCTCGGCGAGCAGCGCGTGCACAAGTGCGGTGGCTGCGTGCGCCTGGCCACCGGTTCACTGGCCGGCAGCGCGCTGACCATGGACCAGGCACTGCGCAACCTGGTGCAGGTGGGGCTGGAGCTGGCCGATGCATCGCAGCGCGTGTCCACCTTCCCGGCCCAGTACCTGGGCCTGGACGACCGCGGCAGCATCGCCCCGGCCGGGCGCGCGGACCTGGTGGTGCTGGATGCCGCCCTGCAGTTGCAGCAGGTGTTCGTCACCGGCCACCCGATCCCCCTGTAATGCCGGGCGCTGCCCGGCCATGCCCCGTAGCGCCGGGCTCTGCCCGGCCAGCAGCCAACCTTCGCCAGGCCCGGCTGCTGGCACCGCCCCCTCTTCCCGTCTTTCCAGGAACGCGTAGATGACCACCGCCGCCGCCACTGCCGTTCCCACCGCCGACGCCCCGCGCTGGCCAATCCGCTACCTGCTGTTCATGGGGGGCATGGGCGGCCTGCTCTACGGCATCGACATCGGCATCATCGCCGGCGCCCTGCCCTACCTGGAGGCCACCGCCACCGCCAGCTGGCACCTCACCAGCCAGCAACTGGGCTTCGTGGTGGCCGCGGTGCTGCTGGGCAGCGTGCTGTCGTCGCTGTTCGCCGGCATGGTGGCCGACCTGATCGGCCGACGTGGCGCCATGTTCGTGGCCGGCGTGCTGTTCACCGCCAGCATTCCGATCATGGCGCTGTCCGACGGCTATGCCGCGCTGCTGATGGGGCGACTGCTGCAGGGCATCAGCGGCGGCCTGATCGGCGTGGTGGTGCCGCTGTACCTGGCCGAAGTGCTCAGCCCCGAACGGCGCGGCCGTGGCGCGGCGATGTTCCAGCTGCTGCTGACCATCGGACTGGTGCTGGCCGCGGTGATCGGCCTGTACCACGCCCATGCGGTGGACGCGGCCACCGAAGCGGTGCGCCAGCTGCCCGTTGCCGAACAGCAGCGCCTGTTGTTCGACGTCAAGGACCACGCATGGCGCACCATCTTCTGGACCTGCCTGCTGCCGGGGCTGGTGTTCACCGGCGGCGTGCTGCTGATCAGCGAATCGCCGCGCTGGCTGGTACGCCGTGGCCGTATCGATAAGGCGCGGGCTGCCCTGCAACGCACGGTGGCGCCCCGCGATGTGGAACCCACCCTGCAGCGCATCCAGGCACCGGATGCCGTGCAGACCGGCGCCAGCGGGAAGCGCGACCCGCTGCTCAGCCGTCGCTATGTATGGCCGTTCGTGCTGGCCTGCCTGGTGCTGGCCTTCACCCAGGCCACCGGCATCAACTCGGTGCTGGCCTATGCGGTCAACATTCTCAACCAGGCCGGCCTGCCCGGGTCGGTGGCCAATGGCGCCGACGTGGCCATCAAGCTGCTCAACGCGGTAATGACGGTGGTGGCGCTGGTGCTGGTGGACCGCAAGGGCCGCAAGTTCCTGCTGATGCTGGGCACCGGTGGCATCACCGTGGCCCTGCTGGCCGCCGCGCTGCTGTTCGTCAAAAGCGAGCACGGGCGGCTGGACGTGCAGGCACAGCTGCAGCAGCAGGTGGCCGGCAGCAGCCTGTCGTTGCCGTTGGATGCGGCCCAGTGGCACCGCCTGGACCGCAACGCCGGCGGCGCCCCGCAGCAGCTCACCGTGTCGTATGCGTACGGCGGTTTCAGCAACGTGCGCTCGCTGCGCAGCGACAACCCCATCGACGCCACGCTGCAGATCCGTCGCGAAGACGCGGTATCGGCCGACAGCGTGATCGGCGCGTTCTTCCGCCGGCTGCACCTCAACCCCTTCCCCGATCCCGCCCACGCCGCACAGGCGCCGCTGGTGATCGAGCGCGCAATGATCGGCCCGGTGCCTTCGCCCACCCACGGCTGGCTGGTGGCCGGCTGCATCCTGCTGTTCGTGGCGTTCTTCGCGGTGGGTCCGGGCGTGTGCGTGTGGCTGGCGCTGTCCGAACTGATGCCCACCCGCATCCGCTCCAACGGCATGAGCATCGCGCTGCTGATCAACCAGTTCGTGTCCACCGTGATCGCCGCGATCTTCCTGCCCACCGTGGGCCACCACGGCTACGCCAGCATGTTCTTCTTCTGGGCAGCGTGCACGCTGCTGTACTTCCTGATCGCCGCGTTCTGGCTGCCGGAGACCAAGGGCAAGTCGCTGGAACAGATCGAAGCCAACTTCCGCTGACGCATACTGCCGGGCTCCGACTCTGCCCGCCCTACCGTAGCGCCGGGCTCTGCCCGGCCGCCTGCCCGACCGTCCCAACGGCGGGCAACGACGCGGTATACAGAGGCACGGTGTAATTACCGTCATACCCCGACTGCACACGGTCGCCAGCGGCATACCCCACCGACGCGTCGCCCACGCGCTGATTGCCAAACGCGCGTACCCCACACACCGGCGCGCACACCCACGCCTCACCGCCGTGGGCACCCACGCGTACGCCCAGCGGTGCGAGCCCACGCAGCAGATAGCCCGCCGGCGCGTAGTCGGGCAGGTTCGGCCGCCCCAACCGCTGGCTGGCATGCACGTTGCCCAGCAGTGCAATCACCCGCCGGCCGGGTTGCACCGCACGCGCGATGTGCTCGGCCATACCCACATCGCGGGCACCGATGCGTTCCTCGTCCACCGCAATCACCGCGATGCGGCGGCCGTCGGCATTCAATCGGCGCAGCCGTTCCAGCAACGCCAGCATCGCGGTGCTGGACCGCCCGTCCTGGGTGGATCGGGTCCAGAACGGGCCGGCCAGCACCGCCGCCCGCGCGGCCGGGGTGCCCGCCGACGCGAGGTAGGTGTCCAGCCGCGGCTGTTCTTGGGCGCTGATTTCCAGCGCAACGGTCACCGCCGTGCCATCGGCCGAGGCGGCGCAGGCCAGTTCACCTACCAGTGCCGGCGTTTCCACGGTGCCATGGACTTCGCCCACCAGTACCAGCGCGCGCACCGGCATCGCCTCCGGCCAGGTGCAGCGCTCGCGTGCGACGGCGCCCACGGGCAATGCCAGGCCCAACATCATCAACACCGTCATCCAGTCTTTGGCCATGTCGCGCAGACGCCTGTTCTGGTCCATCGGTCCCTGCGGGCGGTCGCGCTCAGGGTTGTTTGCCGGTGATCTCGGTGAACATGCGCTGTGCCGCGGCCGGGTCGCCCAGCCCCGCCACCTGCATCGCCTTGCCGAACGGGCCACGGATGGTGGCCACCGACAGCACCTTGTCATTGATGCTGAAGGCGACGCGGCGACCGACGCGTGCTTCGGTGGCGGCCTGGATGCGCGGGGCGGCAGCGTCGGTCATGGTCAGGTTCAACACCGGCTCCTGGCCCTGTTCGGTCCGGGCCAGGGCGATCGATGCGATGTCCGCAGTGGTGATCAGGGCCGGCTCAAGGACCGCCAGCGGCCGCCCGTCGGTGTCCTTGAGCAGCGTGGCGCCGGCGTGGCCCTGTTCGTCCACCTCGCGCAGCAGCAGGCGCGCCTGGGGTAGGGGGGCCGCCGAGGAAGGCGGATCGAACACCTGTTGGATCTGCTGGCAACCGGCCAGGCCGACCGTGCCGGCCAGCAACATCACGGCAAGAAACATCCTGCGCATACGCCCTCCTCCTTGTTGGGGGGTGCGGGCCTGGCCCGGCACCGGTCAGCGCAGGCGGCGAAGGCGGAACGCCACCACCACCTGCAGTACGCCATAGATGAGGCTGCCGATTCCGATCCACAAGGTGGTGACGGCGACACCGGCCAGCGGGTTGGCCACCAGCAGCGCGCCCAGCACGATCGCCAGCACGCCGCTGAGAATCAGCAGCCATTCGCCCTGGATGTGGCGGCGCACGCGCACCGCGAACACGATGCGGTGGATGCCGGCCACGATCAGCCACACCGCCAGCAGCAGCACCAGCACGCTGGCCGTGGCCAACGGATTGATCACCGCCAGCACGCCGAACACCAGCGATGCCAGCGCGTACACCGCCAGCCAACCGCGCGATACCCCGCTGTTGCCGCCGAACAGTGCAACCAGACTGATCACGCCCTCCACCACGGCCATCACGCCGATCGCCCATGCCAGCGCGGTGGCGGCCGCGAGCGGCTGCAGGATGGCCACCGCACCAAACACCAGCGCGACCAGGCCGTACAACAGCAGCACCCACCAGCTACGGGCAAGCAGCGACACCACAGGCGATACCGGAATGTTCATGGGCAGCTCTCCATGCAGGGAGGGGGACTGCCCCATGCTAGCGCCGGCGCATGAAAGCCGCAGTCACACCACAGCGTGGCCGGGCACTGCCTTCAGCTCATCCAGCAGCGCCTGTTCGGCCGCCGCGCTGAAGCGCCAACCGCCGTCCACCGGCGCGATCGCCCCCTCGGCCACCCGCGTATCCCACCACTCTTCGACGAAGCCGGGCGCGAACCCACCGGTCTTGAAGCCGAAGGGCGCCACGACCAGGTCGAACGGCACCATGAGTTCATAGCACGGCGTTGCGTAGTCGTTCTGCTCGGCGGGGAGCTTGAGGAAATGCGTGAACGAGGTGGCCGTGGTCAGCTGCGAGTACAACCAGAACATCAGGTCGTACACCCGGTGCGAATCGGGATCGGCATGCAGCGCGAAGAAGCCCTTTTCCTCGGTGATCCGGCGCGCCAGTGCACGCAGCGCGCGCTCGCCCTCGGGCAGCACACCGGCCGATGCATCCAGCGCGCGCTGCACGATCGGCGACAATGTGCCGCGGTCCACCGTGACCAGATCGATCTCCAGGGTTTCGGCTGCATCGTCGAACGCTTCTTCATCCACCAGTCCGTGGATGAACGTGACGAAGTCCGGGGCGACCACGGTGATCGCGTAGTCTGCCTCCTGGTCCACGTGCACCACCTGGGGTTCGCCCTGCGGGCCGCACTGGCGGTAGTCGAGCATCACCAGGTCGTGCCCGGCGCTGGGGCAGTCTGCGATGACGATACCGATATCCGGGTAGCCCCACTCCTCCTGCATGAAGCGCGAACCGAATTCGCCGCCCAGCGCGTAGGGCTTCTGTCGCCCAAGCGCGTACAGACCGCAGACCTGCACGTGATCCTCGGCCCAGCTGGTGGCCTCGTCCATCGGGTGGCAACTGCGCTGCAGCAGGCCGCCGTTGTGGCGGCGGGCCAGTGCGATGTACGCATCGGGGATGCGATAGCCCAGCTCGGCCTGCAGCTCGGCAATGAGCGCATCGCTGGGCGGCGGTTCCTGATAGTTCTGCTGCGAGTACTCGCAGTCGTCCCAGAAATCGGCGAAGTCGAACGTGGCGAACGGATCCATCGGCGGCGGTCTTTTTCTGTGACAGCCCCGGAGTATAGAGCGGCCACTCACGGCACCCGCGCGCAGACCCACACCGCGGGATCGGGCAGGCCAACGCGCTGCAACGCGTGCACGGCCGCGTCGAGCGTGGCGCCGGTGGTCATCACGTCATCCACCACGGTCAACCGCGCCGGCGGGGGGGTGGTGATCGCAAAGGCATCGTGCAGGTTGCGCCGCCGCGCATCGGCATCCAGCGCCGACTGCGCGGACGTCAACCGATCCCGATGCAGTCCGCACCACAACGGCTGCCGCAGCGCGCGCGCCAACGGCCGGGTGAGTTCCAACGCCTGGTCGTAACCGCGCGTGCGCAGTCGCTGGCGGTGCAGCGGCACCGGGGCCAGCGGGCCGATGACGAAACCGGGCACCCGCTGCAGCATCAACTGCGACAGCAGACGCCCGGCGGCCAGGTCGTGGTGGAACTTGAAGCGACGCAGCAGCTGGTCCACCGGCGCGGCGTACAAGAACGCCGCGGCAGCGGCAGCCTGCCGGGGCGGGTCATGCAAGCAGACACCACAGCACCGTGCAGGCGTGCCCTCCGGCAGCGGCAGCGCGCACAGCGGGCAGGCGTGGTCGTTCCAGGGCAGGGCGGCATGGCAGGCCGCGCACAGGTCCAGCCCGGCGCTGCCGGGTTCTTCGCAGACCAGGCAGCGCAGTGGCAGGGCCTGCTGGCCCAGCCAGGTCAGCGCAGCAGACGCCCGGGAAAGCACGCGATCACCGTTTGAAGAGGCCGGCCCCCAGCGTGGCGGCCCGCCCCAGACGTGTCTGTCGGTGCTTGCCGGTGCGTGCGGTCAGCCTTCTACCGGACGCACCCGCCGATCAATCGCAGTCCTGGTAGCCACCCAGTTCGCCACAGTGGGTGCAGCGGAACATGTACGCGGTGGGCGATCCGTCCTTGCGCAGCGCGCCGAAGAAATGGTCCCACTGCGGGCCATCATCCAGCCCGGTGCTGTCCTGGATCGCCGCGATCGCGCCTGCACCCAGTGCCTGCAGTTCTGCCTGCCCGGCACGGCCAATGAACTGGCCCGCGTCCCCGCAATGGGTCCACCACTTTTCCTGCTGCCAGGCGCTGAAGCCGGGGGTGCGCCGCGCGACTTCCTCGACCACCGCCTTCGGCACTTCGTCCCATTCACCGCCGCCGCCAATGCCTTCGTCATCGGTGAAGCTGGCATCGAGCCGCGCGCTGGCCGACCCGTCGGCAATGCACCACGGGCAGATCTCCGCGTCGTACTCCTCTTCGGCATACACCGGGCCGGTGTAGACGTAGCCGCGCGCCTGGTGGCAGCTGACGCAGACCGTGGGGGAGGCGATGACGCTGCCGGTGGCGAGCGGGTCGGGGTGGTAGGTGAAACGGGGCAGGGACATGCGGTCTCCTTCTGGTGCTTGGGTGGAGACTGTAGTGAGTTTGGGGTTGGCTGGGTTGCCGGCCGGCGGCCGGCACTACCGGGCTGTAAACCTTAGACTCTGATGGTTGGTTGACAGTGGGTTGGGTCGGCGACCACACTGCCGCCCCCGTTCCTGCACGCCGAGGGCTGCTCCATGCCAAGCGACATCCGCCACGACTGGCGCAGCGAGGAGCTGCTGGCCCTGTTCGCGCTGCCGTTGCCTGCACTGCTGCACCGCGCCGCCAGCGTGCACCGCGAGCACTTCGATCCGGCGCAGGTGCAGGTGTCCACGCTGCTGTCGGTCAAGACCGGCGGCTGCCCCGAAGACTGCGCGTATTGCCCGCAGGCCCAGCGCTACAGCACCGGGGTGGATGCGCAGAAACTGATGGCCACCGAGGACGTGGTGGCCAAGGCGCGGCAGGCCAAGGCGGCCGGCGCGTCGCGGTTCTGCATGGGCGCGGCCTGGCGTTCGCCCAAGGAACGCGACATCCCCAAGGTGGCGGCGATGATCCGCGAGGTGAAGGCGCTGGGCCTGGAAACCTGCGCCACGCTGGGCATGCTCAGCGGCGACCAGGCCGTGGCCCTGCGCGAGGCCGGGTTGGACTACTACAACCACAACCTGGACACCGCGCCGGACTATTACGACTCGATCATCCACACCCGCCAGTACCAGGACCGCCTGGACACCCTGGGCCACGTGCGCGACGCCGGGTTGAAGACCTGCTGCGGCGGCATCGTGGGCATGGGCGAGACCCGCGAGCACCGCGCCGGGCTGCTGCTGGCACTGGCCAACCTGCCGGCCCATCCCGATTCGGTGCCGATCAACCGGCTGGTGCAGGTGGCGGGCACGCCCCTGCACGGCACCGCCGAACTGGACCCGTTCGAGTTCGTGCGGATGATCGCGGTGGCCCGCATCGCCATGCCCCGCGCGATGGTGCGGCTGTCGGCCGGGCGCGAGGCGATGAGCGACGAGCTGCAGGCCCTGTGCTTCCTGGCCGGGGCCAACTCGATCTTCTACGGGGAAAAGCTGCTGACCACCGGCAATCCGGACACCGAACGCGACCTGGCCCTATTCGCACGGCTGGGCCTGCGCCCGATGCCGGTCCAGGTGGATGCGGCCGACCACGACCATCCCGGCACGGTCCATGCCGACATCACCCAGGACACCGGGCGGTGCGGGGGCGGCTGCGAGCAGGCGGCCTGAGGCCCGCCCGGTGCCCGCCCCCCGGGGCAGCGCCGCGCCCGCCAACCGGGTACGCTAACCGCCCATCCATGCCAGCCGACGACCATGGCCCGCCCCGACCTGCACGACCGCATCCAGGCCCAGCGCAAGCTCCGCGACGCGCAGGGCCGCATCCGCGTGCGCCGCACGGTGACCCGTCGCGACGGCGTGCGGCTGGAGATCGACGGCCAATGGCTCACCGGCTTCTGCAGCAATGACTACCTGGGGCTGTCACAGCAGTTCGGGGTGGTCAGCGCGCTGCAGGACGCCGCCGCACGCGAAGGCGCCGGTGCCACCGCTTCGCACCTGATCTGCGGCCACCATGCGCTGCATGAGGCGCTGGAGCGGGAAATGGCCGAGTGGCTCGGCTACCCGCGCGCGCTGCTGTTTGGCAGCGGCTTTGCCGCCAACCTGGCGGTGCAGCAGGCGTTGCTCAGCGAAGAAGACGATGTGTGCGTGCAGGACCGGCTCAACCACGCCAGCCTGCTCGACGCCACGCGCCTGGCCGGTTGCCGGCTGCGCCGTTACCCGCACCTGGACACCGAAGGCGCGCTGCGCCAGTTGAAGCACGCGCCCGACGGCGCGGCGATGCTGGTCACCGATGGCGTGTTCAGCATGGACGGCGACATCGCCCCGCTGCGCTCGCTGTCGCTGGTGGCGCGCATGCAGGAAGCGCTGTTGTACGTGGACGACGCGCATGGCATCGGTGTGGTGGGCGAACATGGCCGCGGCTGCGTGGCCGATGCCGGGCTGGGCGTGGCCGACGTGCCGCTGCAGCTGGCCACCCTGGGCAAGGCGCTGGGTGGCAGTGGCGCGGTGGTGCTGGGCGATGACGCCCTCATCCAGCACCTGGCCGAAACCGCCCGCCCGTACATCTACACCACGGCGGTGTCGCCGGCACAGGCGGCCGCCTCGCTGGCCGCGGTGAAACTGGCCCGGCGTGACGACTGGCGACGCGAAAAGCTCGGTGAGCTGATCGCCGTGTTCCGCGCCGGTGCGCGCCAGCATGGCTTGGAACTGATGCCGTCCGATACGCCGATCCAGCCGTTGCTGTGCGGCGCCGAGTCCACCGTGATGGCCTTGTCGGCCGCGCTGGAAGCATCCGGGTTCCTGGTCAGCGCGATCCGCCCGCCCACCGTGCCGGAAGGGAAAGCGCGCCTGCGCGTGACCTTGTCGGCACTGCACACCCCGGCGCAGGTGCGCGCGCTCACCGACGCGATCGGGCACGCGCGCGATACCGTCCTGCGTCAGCAGTCGCTGGATGCACTGAGCGCGTGAGCCCGGTGCTGTGAGCCTGCATATCGAGGTGGTCGGCAACGGGCCGGCGCTGGTGCTCATCCATGGCTGGGCACTGCATGGCGGCGTGTTCGCGCCGCTGGTGGACCGCCTGGCCGCGCACTACCAGCTGCATCTGGTGGACCTGCCCGGCCATGGGTTCAGCCACGACGATGCCACGCCGCTGCGGCTGCCCCACGTGGTCAACGCCATCGCTGCCGCCACGCCACCGGCGGTGTGGTGCGGCTGGTCGCTGGGCGGGCTGTTCGCCCTGCATGCCGCCGCCACGCTGCCGCAGGTGCGCGCGTTGGTGATGATCGCCGCCACCCCGCGTTTCGTGCGCGGCGACGACTGGCCACACGCGGTGGAACCGGCGGTGTTCGAACAGTTCGGGCAGGACCTGGCGCAGGACTACCGCGGCACCCTGGAGCGTTTCCTGGCGCTGGATGCGATGGGGTCCGAACACGCCCGGCAGGAACTGCGCACCCTGCGCGACATGCTCGTCGCGCGCGGTGAGCCGGGCGCGCGTGCGCTGCAGGAAGGGCTGCGCCTGCTGGAGACCACCGACCTGCGCGGCGCGCTGGCCGGGCTGGGCAAGCCCAGCCTGTGGCTGGCTGGCCAGCGTGACCGGCTGGTCTCCGCCCGGGCCATGGCGGCCGCCGCCGCGCTGTCGCCGGGCGCGCAGGCGCATGCGGTCGCCCAGGGCGGCCATGCGCCGTTCTTGGGTCACACCGACCAGGTGGCCACGCAGCTGCAACACTTCGTTGCCGGCCTTCCCTGACCCATCCACCGCGCGCATCGCCGATCATGTACGCCCGTCTTTCACTGCAGGAGTGACCCATGGATCTTGGAATCGCCGGTCGCTGGGCGCTGGTCTGCGCGGCCAGCAAAGGCCTGGGCCTGGGCTGCGCCCGTGCGCTGGTGCGCGAAGGCGTGAACGTGGTGGTGGCCGCACGTGGTGAAGACGCGCTCGACCGCGCGGTGCTGGAACTGCAGGCGCTGCCCGGCGCGCGCACGGTGATCGGCGTGGTCGCCGACATCACCACCGAAGCCGGCCGCGACGCGGCCCTGGCCGCCTGCCCGCAGGTCGACATCCTGGTCAACAACGCCGGCGGCCCGCCCGCCGGGGATTTCCGCCAGTTCACCCGCGACGACTGGATCGCCGCGCTGGATGCCAACATGCTGGCGCCGATCGCGCTGATCCGCGCCACCGTGGACGGCATGATCGAACGCGGCTTCGGCCGCGTGGTCAACATCACCTCCTCATCGGTGAAGGCGCCCATCGACATCCTGGGGCTGTCCAACGGCGCGCGCTCGGGCCTCACCGGCTTCGTCGCCGGCCTGGCCCGCAAGACCGTGGCGCACAACGTCACCCTCAACAACCTGCTGCCCGGTCAGTTCGACACCGACCGCCTGCGCGGCAACTTCGCCTACCTGGCCCAGCAGCAGGGCATCGACGCCGGCCAGATCGCCGAGCGCAAACGCACCCACATCCCGGCCGGCCGCTTCGGTACCGCCGATGAGTTCGGCGCCGCCTGCGCCTTCCTGTGCAGCGCGCACGCCGGCTACATCACCGGGCAGAACCTGCTGATCGACGGCGGCGCCTACCCGGGCACGTTCTGACCTTCGCACCCTTGTTTTCGCAGTGAGCCTTCCATGACGTCCAGCTTCGATCCCCGCCACGTCCGCCGCGCGTTCTCGCGTGCCGCCGCCAGCTACGATGCCGCCGCCGCGCTGCAGCGCGAGGTGGAAAAACGCCTGCTGGAATCGTTGGACTACCTGGAAGACCGCCAGCCGCAGGTCGTGCTGGACGTGGGCAGCGGCACCGGTCATGCCAGTGCGGCGATGAAGAAGCGCTGGCCCAAGGCGCAGGTGATCGCGCTGGACCTGGCCGAACCGATGCTGCGCGAAGCGAAGAAGCAGGCCGGCTGGTGGAGGCCGTTCACCCGCGTGTGCGCCGATGCGCAGGCCCTGCCCTTGCTGGACCAGAGCGTGGATGTGATCTACAGCAACCTGTGCCTGCAGTGGGTGGAAGACCTGCCGACGGTGTTCGCCGGGTTCCGCCGCGTGCTCAAGCCGGGCGGGCTGCTGCTGTGCTCCACCTTCGGCCCGGAAACGCTGATCGAACTGCGCGATGCCTTCACCCAGGCCGACGCGGTGCCGCACGTGAGCCGCTTCGCGCCAATCGCGCAGTTCGGCGACGCGCTGATGATGGCCGGCTTCCGCGACCCGGTGCTGGACCGCGACCTGTTCACCCTCACCTACGACGACATGACCGCACTGATGCGCGAGCTGCAGGCCATCGGTGCCACCAACGCGCGCCATGACCGCCGCCACACGCTCACCGGCCGCGGCCGCTTCGCCGCCGCCCGCGCCGCCTACGAACCGTTGCGCCGCGAAGACGGCAAGCTGCCCAGCAGCTGGGAAGTCATCTACGCCCACGCCTGGGCCCCCGAAGCCGGCGCCCCGATCCGCGAACGGGGCCACGACGTGGCCAGCGTACCCGTATCGGCCATCCCGATCCGCCGCCGCACCCCCTGAAACCGCCCGGGGGGTAGAGCCGACCGTTGGTCGGCTGCACGTATACCCGCCCGGCGGTAGAGCCGACTGTTGGTCGGCTGCACGTGTACCTCCCAGCGGTAGAGCCGACCGTTGGTCGGCTGCCCGTATACCGGCCCAGCGGTAGAGCCGACCGTCGGTCGGCTGCCCGTATACCGGCCCAGCGGTAGCGCCGACCGTTGGTCGGCTGCCCGTATACCCGCCCAGCGGTAGAGCCGACCGTTGGTCGGCTGCCCTTACGGCGGCCAGGCAATCCAGCCGCCCAACGGTCGGCTCTACGCCGGAAACAGATCCCGGTGGAAGAAATAGATCTCCTGCACCAGGAATTTCCAGCTGGTGTGGAAGCTGCGGAAGCGCGTGCTCGGCGTGGACGATGCCAACGCATCGATGCCCAGCTCGCGCGCCAGCCGCAGCGCGCGCGCCATGTGCAACGGGTCGCTGACGATGATCACCCGGTGCAGCTTGCGCTGCTGCATTAGCCGCCGTGCCTCGATCAGGTTCTGGCGGGTGGTACGCGAGGCGGTCTCGATCAGGATCGCCTCGTCCGGAATGCCCTGCTTGAGCGCATAGCGGCGTGCCACCTGCGATTCGGAGAAGCGCGCGCCGGTACCGCCGTAGCCGCCGGTGAAGATCAGCAGCGGCGCATAGCCGGCCTCGTACAGATCCAGGCCATGCCGGATGCGTTCTTCAAACACCGGTGACGGCTTGGCGTCATACGCGGCCGCGCCCAGCACGATGATCGCGTCGGCCTTGGCCGCCTGGTCGCGCTCGCCTACCCATACGATCCACGCGGTGACGCCCAGCAGCCAGGCCACCAGCAGAATGCACAGCCGCCACACCCACCCCAGCAGCCCTACCCCGGCACGGCGGCTCATGCGCGCGCCCAGGGCAAGGCATCCAGGTCGACATTGCCGCCGGACAGCACCACGCCCACCCGCTGCCCGGCAAACCGCTGCGGCGTGGCGAGGATGGCAGCCAGGGCGATTGCCGACGACGGCTCCACCACCTGCTTGAGCACCTGCCAGAGCAGGCGCATGGCGGCCACGGTGGCGCTATCGGCCACGGTGATGACCTCGGCCGCGCCATGCAGCAGCGCGAAGTTCGGCGCGCCCAGGGTGGTGCGCAGGCCATCGCACAGCGTGTCGGGGGTGAAATCGATGCGGCGTTCGCCGGCGGCCAGCGAACGTGCGGTGTCGGCCGCGCCCTCCGGCTCGGCCAGCACCAGCCGGGTCTGCGGTGCCAGCGCCTGCAGCGCCAACCGCGTGCCCGACGCCAGCCCACCGCCGCCCACCGGCACCACCAGCACGTCGAACGGGCCGTGGCTGCGCAGCAGCTCCAGCGCCGCCGTGCCCTGCCCGGCGATCACCCGCGGGTCGGCATAGGGGTGCACCAGGCTCGCGCCGGTCTGGGCCTGCACCTGCGCGCACATGGCTTCACGCGCGGCGATGCTGGCCTCGCAGCGCCACACCGTGGCGCCGTGACGGGCGATGTTGGCCAGCTTGGCGCCCACCGCGCCCTGCGGCACCACCACGTTGCAGGCGATGCCGCGGGTACGCGCGGCCAGCGCCAGCGCGGCACCGTGGTTGCCCGAGGAATGGGTGACCACCCCGCGCGCGGCCTGGTCCGGGTCCAGCGACCACACCGCATTGCAGGCCCCCCGGAACTTGAAGGCCCCGCCGCGCTGCAGGTGCTCGCCCTTGAACAGCAGCGACGCCCCCGCCAACCCGTCCAGCGCGCGCGAGTGCAGCACCGGGGTCACGCTGGCATGCGGGGCAATGCGTGCGGCGGCCGCCAGCAGGTCGTCGACACAGGGCAAGGGTGAATCGCTCATGACGCAAGATTAACGTATGGCCCCGGTTCGCACCGCCCCGGCTGAACGTGACACGATGGCAATCATTCAGCGGATCGGCCCGGAGTTAAGGGCCGATTCAATGCGCCGGGCCGAAGCTGGCCACATACCCTCGGGGGGAACCCATCATGAAAATGCGCCTGATCCTTGCCGGTGGCCTGTTGTTGGCCCTGTCCGGCTGCGCCACGTACGACTACGTCGGCGGTGGTGCTGGCAGCGGCTACTACCACGGCGCGCCATCGGTGGAGTACCGCTACCCGTATGGGTACCCGTCCGGTTACGGCCCGGGCTACTACGGTGGCGGGTACTACGGCGGTGGCTATGGCTACGGCAACCCGTATTACCGCCCGCATCCGAACTATCGCCCGCCGCACAACCACCGCCCGCCGCCGCGCCCCGGCAACGGCGGCAATCCGCCGGTCCGGCCTGATCGTCCGGATCGCCCGCGCCCGTCGTACAACGGCGGTTCGCCGTGGCGGAACATGGATTCGCTGGGGGGCCGGCAGCAACAGCAGCGTCCGCAACCGCAGCAGCGCCCGTCGGCGCCGCCGCAGGCACGTCCCGCGCAGGCACCGCGCCCGGCCCAGCGGTCCAACGGTTCTCCGTGGCGGAACATGAACAATTTGAACCAGCGCACAGTTGAGCCCTGATCCATCTTGATTTTCACCACCCACCCGGTTCAATCTAGGCGGGTGGTGACGGCTTCGGTCGCAAAGTGACAAAAGCGACACAGCACGTCACATCCAGTTCTATGTCGATATCCGCCGGGATTCTCTGGATCCCCCCTGTTCCGGCCCTGTCGGATGTCGGCACCTACAACGCAGAAGGCCCCGCCATGGCGGGGCCTTCTGTTTTTGGATCGTGGCATGGGCTGAAAAAAACAGGGCCGGCAGTCCCCCGACTGCCGGCCCTTCTGCTTCCCCTGGTTGCGCATGGACCGGCCCCTGTTCCAATTCCGGTCCGTAACGCCAAACGACGCCTGCCAGCCTGGGTGCTATTGGGTTATCTGCAGAAAACGTGCCAACTTGAGGGTTGATTTCAGCGACAGGCCCGATTGGCGCTAAAATCACCACCCCACGCCCTGCGTCCAGGGCCGTTCCGGGCCCCCCGCGCCCCCGAGCCCCATCGAAATGACCGACTCCTTCTACCGTTACGACGTCATCGTCATCGGCGGCGGCCACGCCGGCACCGAAGCTGCGCTGGCGGCTGCGCGCAGCAGCGCGCGCACCCTGCTGCTGACCCACAACGTGGAAACCATTGGCGCGATGAGCTGCAACCCGGCCATCGGCGGGATCGGCAAGGGCCACCTGGTCAAGGAGATCGACGCCCTGGGCGGGGCCATGGCGCATGCCGCCGACCGCGCCGGCATCCAGTGGCGCACCCTCAATGCCTCCAAGGGCCCGGCCGTGCGCGCCACCCGCTGCCAGGCCGACCGCAACCTGTACCGCATGGCGATCCGCCAGATCGTGGAAGCCCAGCCGAACCTGACCGTGTTCCAGGCAGCGGTGGACGACCTGATCATCGACGGCGACACCGTGCGCGGCGCGATCACCCAGACCGGGCTGACCTTCCACGCCGCCGCCGTGGTGCTCACCGCCGGCACCTTCCTGGCCGGCAAGATCCACGTGGGCCAGACCCAGTACGCCGCCGGCCGCATGGGCGACCCGCCGGCCACCACGCTGGCCGCCCGCCTGCGCGAGCGCCCGTTCGTGGTCGACCGCCTGAAGACCGGCACGCCGCCGCGCATCGACGGCCGTTCGCTGGACTACCGCGTGATGGACGAGCAGCCCGGCGACGACCCGCGCCCGGTGATGTCCTTCCTGGGCCACCAGGCCGAACACCCGGCCCAGGTGAGCTGCTGGATCACCCATACCAGCGAGCGCACGCACGACATCATCCGCAGCGCCCTGCACCGCTCGCCGCTGTACAGCGGGCAGATCGAAGGCATCGGCCCGCGTTACTGCCCGTCGATCGAAGACAAGGTGGTGCGCTTTGCCGAGAAGGCCAGCCACCAGATCTTCGTCGAGCCCGAAGGGCTGGACGTGGTGGAAATCTACCCCAACGGCATTTCCACCTCGCTGCCGTTCGACGTGCAGCTGGCGCTGGTGCGCAGCATCGGCGGCTTCGAGAACGCGCACATCACCCGCCCCGGTTACGCGATCGAGTACGACTTCTTCGACCCGCGCGGGCTGGACAACACCCTGCAGACCAAGAGCGTGTCCGGGTTGTTCTTCGCCGGCCAGATCAACGGCACCACCGGCTATGAAGAAGCCGCCGCGCAGGGCCTGCTGGCCGGCATCAACGCCGCCCGCCATGTGCGCGAACAGGCCGGCTGGTGCCCGCGCCGCGACGAGGCCTACCTGGGCGTGCTGGTCGACGACCTGATCACCCACGGCACCACCGAGCCGTACCGCATGTTCACCAGCCGCGCCGAGTACCGCCTGCAGCTGCGCGAGGACAACGCCGACGTGCGCCTGACCGGCACCGGCCGCGAGCTGGGCCTGGTGGATGACCACCGCTGGGCCGCGTTCCAGACCAAGCAGGAGGCAGTAGCCACCGAATCGGCGCGCTTGCGCGCGCTCTGGGCCACGCCCGGCAACGCACTGGGCCGCGAAGTGGAAGCCACCCTGGGCGTGGCGGTCAGCCGCGAAACCAACGTACTGGACCTGATCAAGCGCCCCGAACTGGACTACGCCCAGCTCATGCAGGTGCCGTCGCTGGGCCCGGCGGTGGCCGACCCGAAGGTGGCCGAGCAGGTGGAGATCGGCGTGAAGTACGCCGGCTACCTGGACCGCCAGCGCGACGAGATCGCGCGCCAGCAGCGCCACGAGAACACCGCCATCGCCAGCGACTTCGACTATGCCGGCGTGCGCGGCTTGTCGGCCGAAGTGCAGCAGAAGCTCGAGCGCGTGCGCCCGCAGACCATCGGCCAGGCCCAGCGCATCCCCGGCATGACCCCGGCGGCGATCTCGCTGCTGCTGGTCCACCTGGAACGCGCGCGCCGCATCCGCGCCGCATGACACGCCACCCCGCCAGGTAACGCGGCACCCACCGGGTAGAGCCGACCGTTGGTCGGCTGCTCCAAATGCCCGGTAGAGCCGACCGTTGGTCGGCTGCTCAGCACACGTTGTCCGGCTGCTCCAGGTCCCGCGCAGCCGACCAACGGTCGGCTCTACCGGGTCCAGGCGCAAGGCATTGCGGCTGGTGTCCAAATCCAACCCGACCTGTCCGAATGGCTACGCTCGCTGATCGTGTACCGGCAGGACGATGCGGCGGTGGCCGCGCCGCTGGATCGGGTAGAGCCGACCGTTGGTCGGCTGCCAGGAACCCGGCGGCGGATGCTGTGCAGCCGACCAACGGTCGGCTCTACCCCCCCGGGTGGGTGCGTGCCGATACGCATGGCGGGCGTCGGGCGCCCCCGCGTTATCATCGGGGGCCGGGACAACGCTGCAGGCGGCGTCCCTGCCCTGCGTTGCCGGAGTTTGCACATGTCCCCGATCCGCCCCTTCCTCGACACGCTTCCCGTCCTTGGCCAGCGCTGCTACATCGACCCGGCCTGCACCATCATCGGTGACGTGGTCCTGGGCGATGACGTATCGGTCTGGCCGGGCACGGTGATCCGCGGCGACGTCAACCATGTCCGGATCGGCGCGCGCAGCAACATCCAGGACGGCACCATCATCCACGTCAGCCACCATAGCCCGTACAACATGGAAGGCTTCCCGACGCTGATCGGCGAGGGCGTGACCGTGGGCCACGGCACCATCATCCATGCCTGCACCATCGGCGATTACAGCCTGATCGGCATGGGCGCGTGCATCCTCGACGGGGCACGGGTGGAGCAGCACGGCTTCGTCGGCGCCGGTGCCGTGGTGGGCCCGGGCAAGGTGGTGGGCGAAGGCGAACTGTGGGTGGGCAACCCGGCGCGCCTGGTGCGCACGCTGACCAGCAAGCAGATCGAATCGCTGCACTACTCGGCCGACCACTACGTCCGGCTCAAGGACAAGTACCTGGGCTGATCCCGGTCGCGGCGGTCGCATCCGCCACCGCCCCGCCCCCGGTGCTGGGCATCGGCCCGGCCGCACGGTAAAGTCCACAGCCGACCAGGAAGCAGTCGAGAACCCGCATGCCCCCGCTGGCAGCAGACCGGAGAGGATTCCGGCACATCTTTTCCGGCCCCGTGCGCGCATGAGCGCGACGATGCTGGACACCTACCGTGAAGTGATCACGCCCGAAGGCGTGCCGCTGCACCTGCCGGCCGCCGGTCCGGTGCCGCGTGCGCTGGCGTGGGCGATCGATTTCACCCTCCGCGTCGGCGCGTTGATGATGCTGAGCATTCCGCTGGCCTTCCTCGGCGAGTTCGGCCAAGGCCTCTACCTGGCGCTGATGTTCCTGTTGATGTGGGCCTACACCATCGTGCAGGAAGCGCTGTGGGGCCGCACCGTGGGCAAGCGCGTGCTGGGTCTGCGCGTGGTCGCGCGCGATGGCGCACCGATTGGCTGGATGGCCGCCATCACCCGCAACCTGCTGCGCACCGTGGACATGCTGCCGTTCGGCTACGCGCTGGGCCTGCTGTCGAGTCTGTTCGATGCGCACGGGCGCCGCCTGGGCGACCTGGTGGCCGGCACCGTGGTGATCCACGACAGCGCGCGCCCGGCGCTGGGCAGCGTGCCCATCGACACCGTACTGGCGCCACCGCAACCGTTGCAGCCGGCCGAACAGGCCGCCGTGGTCGCCTTTGCCGAACGTGCCGCGCGGCTGTCGGCCCCGCGCCAGCAGGAACTGGCCGGTATCGTCGCCCCGCTCAGCGGCGGCGGTGGCCAGGTGGGCGTGTTGCGCCTGTATGCGATGGCCAACTGGTTGCTGGGGCGCCGATGAGGCAGGAACAATTCGTCGCCCGCTACCAGCACGAATGGCAGGCGCTGGAGCACTGGCTGGCCACGCGCGGCGACAACCCGCGCAGTGGGCGCGGGCAACCGGCAGCCGACGGGCTCAATGATGAGGACATTCCGCAGCACTACCGGCGCCTGTGCCAGCAGCTCGCGCTGGCCCGCAAGCGCGGCTACAGCCCGCAGCTGGTGGCACGCCTGCAGCTGCTGATGCAGCAGGGCCACCGCCTGCTCTACCGCACCCCACCGCCCCGCTGGCGGCGTGCGCTGGAATTCCTGTTCGCGGATTTTCCGCAGTTGGTGCGCAGCCAGGCGCGCAGCATGTGGGTGGCCACCGCGTTGTTCGTGGTGCCGTTGGTCGGCACCTTCGCGCTCGTGCAGTGGTACCCGCAGTTCATCCACCTGCTGATGGACAACACGCAGATCGCCGCGATGGAGCGCATGTACGACCCGGCCGCACCGCACCTGGGGCGCGACAGCGGCACCGACTGGATGATGTTCGGCTACTACATCATGAACAACATCAGCATCGGCCTGCGCACCTTCGCCAGTGGCCTGCTGGCCGGCGTGGGCACGGTGCTGATCCTGCTGTTCAACGGGCTCACCATCGGCGCGGTGGCCGGCCATCTGCAGCACGTGGGCCACGGCGAACCGTTCTGGCGCTTCGTGGTCGGGCACGGTGCGTTCGAGCTGACCGCGATCGTGATCGCCGGTGGGGCGGGCCTGCAGCTGGGCATGAAACTGCTGGCGCCGGGGCGCAGGCGCCGCATCGATGCCTTGATCGAAGGCGGCGTGATCGGCGCGCGGTTGTGCCTGGGCGTGGCGGCGATGCTGCTGGTGGCCGCGTTCATCGAAGCCTTCTGGTCCTCGATCGCCGAGATCCCCGCGTGGGGCAAGTTCGCCGTGGCCGCGGTGCTGTGGAGCGCGGTGTTTGCCTGGCTGTGGCGTGGTGGGCGTGGGAGCGGGCATGCGCATTGACCAGCTCGACGTAGTGCTGCGCGCACGCAGTGGCTGGGAAGCAGTGGAACTGGGCACGGCACTGGTGCGCCGGCACGCACGCGCGATCTGGGCGCCGATCCTGCTGCTGGGCCTGCCGGTGTTCGCACTGGTCAACGCACTGGCGTGGTGGGCCGATGCATTCGGCTGGGCATGGCTGCTGATGTGGTGGCTCAAGCCGGTGTTCGACCGGCTGGCCCTGTACGTCATGTCGCGCAGCATCTTCGGCGATGCGCCCAGTGCCCTGCAGACCCTGCGCGCACAGCGGCAATGGGGCTGGAGCGGGTTCTGGGGCTACCTGGGCTGGCGCCGTTTCAGCCCACTGCGCGCGCTGTTGCTGCCGGTGAACCTGCTGGAAGGCAACCCGCCCGAGCACCGCGGTGCGCGCCGCCGCGCCATTGCCGGCGGTGCATTCGGGCATGCCGTGCTGCTGGCCGCCACCTGCATGGCCTTCGAGTTGGTGCTGGTGACAGGCTGCATCGCCGCGGTCTTCCTGTTCGTGCCGTTCGAACTGCTGTCCGACTCATGGCGCGCGGCGTGGGCCATGGTGCGCGACGACACCCCCGCCTGGGCCCTGCTCGGACTCAACCTGGTGTGCTGGCTGTCGGCGACCTTGATCGGGCCGTTCTACACCGGCGCCGGCTTCGGGTTGTACTTGAACCGGCGCACCGAGATGGAAGCGTGGGACGTGGAGATCGCCTTCCGGCGCCTGCGCGACCGCCTGCAGCAGGCCGCGCCGCTGCTCGTGCTTGCGCTGGTGCTGGCATGGCCCGGCACGGCCGTGCATGCCCAGCCGGCCGATGCGGATGCGCCCTCGCTGGAGCAGCTGCTGGACGATGCAGAAGCGGAGGCAGAGACGGACACGCGCGACGCCGAACGTCCCACCGCCACCTACGCCAACGACCCGACCAATACCGCCGCAGGCATCTTCGGCGCCGACCCGGTGGACACCGCCGGCTTCCGCCAGGCGGTGCAGCGCGCCTATGAGGATCCGTTGCAAAGCCCCACCCGCCAGGTCAGCCGCTGGGAACGCATCGACCACGATGCCGCCAAGAAAGAAAAGAAGAAACCGGACCCCAAGGACGCCGACACGGCGCGCAAGCGCAAGGGCCCGCTGCTGCCGGCGCAGATCGCCGAATGGATGCTGTGGGGGCTGGTTGGCATCCTGCTGGTGATCCTGGTGGTCACCGCACCGCGCTGGCTGCGCTGGTTGCGTGGCGATGGCGCGCGGCGCCGCGGCACGGTGTCGGCCGTGGTGGAAGATGACATCACCGTGCCGCAGGAGGTCCCACCGGACGCGGCGGCGCGCGCACGCGCCCTGTGGCAACAGGGGCGGCCACGCCAGGCGTTGGCGCTGCTGTATCGCGCCAGTGTGGACTCGATGAGCGAACGGGCGCAGATGGCGCTGCCGCCCGGCGCCACCGAGGCGCAGTGCCTGCGCGTATCGCGGCGCATGCCCGACGCGGCCGACCGCAGCCTGTTCGCGCGTGTCGTGCGCGTGTGGCAGTACGCCGCCTATGCCGGACGACTGCCCGACGATGAGGCTTTCGAGAGCCTGGCCAGCACCCTGCAGCAGCAGTTCCGGTGGCGCGGATGAGCGTGCGCCTGCGCTGGCTGTTGGTGGTGATGGGGCTGCTCGCGATCGGCGTGCCGCTGACGATCCTGTTCCTGCGCTCGCATGAGCGCATCACCGAAACCCAGCACCTGCCCCCGCAGGGCGAAGCCAGCTACAACCCGTTGTACGTGCTGGGGCAGGCCTTGCGCGCCGATGGCATCGAGGTGCATTCGCAGCCGCGCGTGGACCTGACCACGATGGCGCTGCAGCCGCACGACACCCTGGTGCTGCTGCAGGACAGCGCGCTGCTGCCCGCCCCCACCGCCAAGGCGCTGCTGGACTGGGTGGCACGCGGCGGCCACCTGCTGGTGCGCACGCCGCCGATCACCGGTGACGAAGCACTCGAGCGCAATGGGCCGTTGCTGGACGCGCTGGGCGTGGACAGCATCGATGGGGAGGCCGGCTGCCAGCCCTTCCACGTGCGCGATGACCCGCAGCACGTGGAATTCTGTGGCGGCCGCCGCTTCAGCGTGGCACCACCACCGGGCGTCACGCTTGCGCGCAGCTGGGGCGAGCACGACGAAGACAACGAGGCCTACGGGCTGGTGTTCGCCCGCCTGCACCACGGCCAGGGCAGTGTGGACGTGCTGGCCGATATGGAATTCATGAAGGGCCTGGGCCACCCGGCGCCGTCGGACACGCCCAGCGCCAAACAGGGCGACCTGGTCGACGGACTGCACGACAAGGCGCACCGCGACCTCACCCGCTACCTGCTGGCCCCGCGCTATGGCCAGGGCACGATGTGGCTGGTGTACGGCTCGCGCCCGCCCTCGCTGTGGCACCGGATCTTCTACCAGGGCTGGCCGGTGTGGGTGCCGCTGCTGCTGGCCCTGCTGGCCTGGCTGTGGCAGCGCGCGCAGCGCATGGGCAGCCTGTTGCCGTCGCCGGCGATCGAGCGCCGCTCGCTGCTGGAACACGTGCGCGCCAGTGGCGAACACCTGCTGCGATACGGCAAGGCCCCACTGTTGTACGACGCGGTACGCCGTGCGTTCCTGGCACGGCTGCGGCGGCGGGCACCGACGGCCGCCGCGCTCACCGGCGAGGCGCAGGTACAGGCCATCGCCACGTTGCTGCAGTGGCCCCACGGCCGCGTGCAGACCGCCCTGCACGTCCCCGCTTCGCAAGACCTCACCGCGCTGCGCGAGCGCACCCGCCTGCTGATCCAGATGAGAAACCTGCTATGACCGAGTCCATCCAGCCGCCGCCGCTGTCCCCGCCCGACCCCAGCCCGGCCCCGGCCGCGCTGTCCGGCCCCAGCCTGGTTGAACGCGTCGATGCCGTGCGCGACGCGGTCGGCCGCGCGTTCATCGGCCAACCGGAGGTCCTCGACCAGATCCTGATCGCGCTGCTGGCCGGCGGCCACGTGCTGATCGAAGGCGTGCCCGGGCTGGGCAAGACCCTGCTGGTGCGGGCACTGGCCCAGGCGCTGGAGCTCGACTACGGCCGCGTGCAGTTCACCCCTGACCTGATGCCCAGCGACGTCAGCGGGCACGCGGTGTACGACCCCAAGTCGGAGAGCTTCAAGATCCGCCGCGGCCCGGTGTTCACCAACCTGCTGCTGGCCGATGAAATCAACCGTGCCCCGGCCAAGACCCAGTCGGCGCTGCTGGAAGTGATGCAGGAAGGCCAGGTCACCATCGAAGGCAAGGCGTTCGCGCTCACCCCGCCGTTCCTGGCACTGGCCACGCAGAACCCGGTGGAGCAGGAAGGCACCTACCCGTTGCCCGAGGCGCAGCTGGACCGGTTCCTGCTCAAGGTGTTGATCGACTACCCGCAGCTGGAAGACGAGAAGCGCATGGTGGACGCGATCACCACCGGGCGCAGCGCGGCCGACTTCGACCTGTCGCAGGTGCCGCGCGTGCTCACCGCCGCCGAGGTGGTGGCGCTGCAGCAGGCCACCGCCGCGATTACCGTGGATCCGGAAGTGATCGACTACGCGGTGCGGATCGTGGCCGCCACGCGCCAGTGGCCGGGCATCGCGCTGGGCGCCGGTCCGCGCGGCAGCATCGCGCTGGTGCGTGCGGCGCGCGCGCAGGCGGTGCTGGCCGGTCGCGATTTCGTCACCCCCGATGACGTGCGCGATATCGCCAAGCCGGCGCTGCGCCACCGCATCGCGCTGGCCCCGGAACTGCAGATCGAAGGGCAAAGTGCCGACGATGCGCTTGAAGCGTTGCTGGCCAAGGTGGAAGCACCGCGCAAATGAGGTCCTGCCGCGCCATTGACGCCTGGGGGCTGCGCCGATGAGGCCAGCGCCGTTGCTGCTGGTGTTGCTGCTGGCCTGGAGCCTGCTCGGGCTGCCGGTGGCGTTCGGGCTGTGGCCGCGCTGGAGCTGGGCCGCCGCCGGCGCTGCAATCGCGGTGCTGGCGCTGGTGGATCTGTTGCGGCTGTGGCGGCAGCCCTCGCCCAGCATCCAGCGCGACATGCCCGAGGCGTTGGCCTTGAACGTGGCACGGCCGGTCACGCTGCGGCTGGAATCGAGCCTGCGCCAGCGCGTGGAGGTGTTCGACCTGGCACCGGGCCAATGGACGCTGCAGGGTCTGCCGCGCCGGCTCACGCTCAAGCCGATGGTGGCCAGCAGTTTCCAGTACACCGTGACCCCCACCGCGCGCGGCCGTTTCGAGCTGGACGGTGTGCACCTGCGCGTGCATGCGCCGTGGCGGTTGTGGTGGCAGCGGCGTACGTTGCCGCCCGCGCTGAGCGTGCGGGTGTACCCCAACTTCGCCCCGCTGACCCGCTTTGCGCTGTTCAGTGCCGAACAGGCCTCGCGGCTGGTCGGCGCACACCTGAAGCGTCGCCGTGGCGAAGGCACCGATTTCCATCAGATGCGCGAGTACCGCATCGGTGACAGCCTGCGCCAGATCGACTGGAAGGCGACCTCGCGCGCGCGCAAGCTGATTTCGCGCGAGTACCAGGACGAGAAGAACCAGCAGCTGATGCTGATGATCGACACCGGCCGGCGCATGATGGCCAGCGAAGGTGGGTTGTCGCATTTCGACCACGTGCTCAACGCCTCGCTGGTGGTGTCCTACCTGGCGCTGCGCCAGGGCGACGGCGTGGGCCTGTTTGCCAGCGGCGGCGACAGCCGCTGGGTGGCACCGCAGCGCGGCATGGGCGCCATCGATGCACTGCTGCGCGCCAGCTACGACCTGCAGGCGCGACCGGTCGCCACCGATTACCTGGCCGCCGCCACCGAACTCACCCTGCGCCAACGGCGGCGTTCACTGGTGATGCTGGTCACCAACGTCCGCGACGAAGACATCGAAGACCTGCTGGCCGCGGTGCGGCTGCTGCAACGCCAGCATTTGGTATGCGTGGCCAGCCTGCGCGAACGCGAGCTGGACGACGCGCTGGACCAGCCGGTGGACACCCTGCAGGACGCCACCCAGGCCGGCGCCATTGCGCGTTACCTGCAGCAGCGCAGCGACGCCCACGAGGCCCTGCGCAGCCATCGGGTGATGGTGTTGGACGTCACCGCCGATGCATTGCCCGGCGCGCTGGTGGAGCGGTATCTGGCGGTCAAGCGCGACGGGTTGTTGTAGGCCACGACCGTTGGTCGTGGCGGACGGTACATCGGCGCGCATGCATGTACCGACCAACGGTCGGTACCTACCGGATCGCGTTGGCCTTGGCGATCAGACGGGCGGTGGCCTTCTGCAGCAGCACGCGGTTGCGCGCCAGTTTCATCCACTGCGGCAGGCGCGAGAACATTGACCCATTGGCGATACCGGTGCTCTCGCGCAGCGACGCAGTAGCGTAGTCGTGCAGTGCCTGTAGGTGAGCCGCGTTGTATGCCCACAGCAAGCCGGCGGCCGTCTTCTCAACCAATAGCAGCGACATGCCGAAATGCGGGTCGACCGCTTCGCTGCCGCGGACCTGCACTACGCTGACGGTGACATCGCTGCTGCGTCCACATTGGGCGCAGTTCGCCGCAAGGGATTTCATTGGCGGCGAGGCCACCTTGCGTGTCGCTGCGGCACTCACCCACTGATGGCCACAGTAGCCACAGGGACGCCGGCCGCTGTAACGCACCGGCCCCACCCAGTCGCCAGGCCCGCAGCGGCTGCAACCGCAGCCACCGTCCAGCGCAACGCTGCAGTTCAGGCACCGAAAGCTGGCGGCTTTCTCCTGTCTGATCACCCATCCAGGCGATTGGCAGCGGTGGCAGCGTACCGCCACCCGATCCGCGTACCGCCATAGACCATGCCCATCATCCAGATGCCGGCCGGCCAACGGGCGGCCGCGCAGATCGCGACGGTAAATCATGGCCATCAGAGGTAGATACGCGTCGGCGCTTCGTCGATGATCGCGTGCGGCACGAAGCGCGCGCTGTCGCGGGTGATGCGGCTGTTGTCTTCGCGGATGCCCAGGCCGCAGGCCTGGTCGCCCACCACCCAGCTACCCACCAGCGGGTAACCGCCGTCGAACGCGGTGAGCGGGTGCGCGGCCTGGCGGATCGCCGGGCCGGTGTACGGGCCTTCGCTCTCCTGCCAGCTGCCATCGGCCAGGTGCATGGCCACGTTGGCGCCTTCGCGCGAGAACAACGGCTTGCGCACCCAGCCACGCGGCAGTTCACTGCCATCGTCGAACTCGGCCGGCAGCAGGTTGGGGTGGCCGCGGTGGCGCTGCCACAACAACGGCAGCACGCCCTTGTTGCTCAGGATCGCTTTCCACGCCGGTTCCAGCAACTGCACGCCCGACCCGGGCAAGGCCTGGCCGAACGACTCGGTCATCAGGTCTTCCAGCGGGTACAGCTTGAACAGGCTGCCAATGACGGTGTCATCCATCGCGGTGAAGCGGCCGTCTTCGGACAACCCGATGTCCTCGATCGCGATCGCCTCGCCGCGCAGGCCGGCCTGGGCCGCGCAATCGCGCAGGTAGGCCACCGTGCCCTGGTCTTCCTCCGAGCTGCCCACCGCGCTGAAGTACAGCGGCGGCGGCAACTGCGCGGACAGCTGTGCAAAGCGGTCCACCAACGCCTCGTGGATCGCGTTGAACTGGTCGGCGTGCGGCGGCAGGCGGTTCTGGTTGCGCTGGTCTTCCAGCCACTGCCACTGGAAGAACGAGGCCTCGAACAGCGACGTGGGCGTGTCGTAATTGAGCTCGTAGAGCTTGGCCGGGCCCGTGCCGTCGTAGGCAAAGTCCAGGCGCCCATACAGGTGCGGCTCACCACGGCGCCAGCTGTCGGCGATCCAGTCGCGGAACGCCGGCGGGATGGCCAGCTGGTCCATCAGCTGTTCGCTGCCCACCACCTCGTCCACCAACCCCATTGCCATGGCGTGCAGCTCGGCGCTGGGGTCTTCGATGTCCTGCTCGATCTGGCGCAGGGTGAAGGCGTAATACGCGGTTTCATCCCAATACGGCAGGCCGTCGATGGTGTGGAAGCGGAAGCCGGATTCCTCGGCCCGGGCGCGCCATTGGCTGCGCTCGGCAATACGGACACGCTGCATCGATCAGCCGCCGACGCTGCTGCGGCCGCTGCTGGTGCTGCCGAAGCCACCACGGCTGGCGGTCACGGCGCGGTTGGGGGTGGCGTTTACCGGGGCCAGGCCGGCCTTGCCGGCGCCGATGCCGCTGGCGGTGTTCAAGCCGCCGCTGCCACCCGGTGCCGGGCGTGCCCAGCCCTTGGCCTTGTCCTGGTAGGCCGGGCTGGCCGCCGGGGCCTGGGCCAGGCCGGCGCCGCGGTTGCCGAGCATCTGCGACATGAAGAAGCCCATCATCATCGGGCCGATGAACGAGTGGCCGGTGGAGGTCTTCTGTTCCACGCACTGCTCGGCGTTGTACTCGGCTTCGCATTCGGCACGCGAGGCGTACTTGGGCGCCGCATCGGCCGACTGCTTCTTCGCCTCGGCAAAGGCGGTGCGGCAGCTGGACGGGTCACCGGTGGCTTCGGTACAGGCCTCCACCGAGGTGTACAGCCCTTCCTGCGTCTGGACGCCGGCGTCCTTCTGGCAGGCGGTGAACAGCAGCGGTGCGGCGCTCATCAACAGCAGCGCGGTGGTCCTGGAACGTTTCATGGCGTCATGCCCCCTAGTGCGGTTATCGGTTCAATCATGCCTCATCGGGCCGAACAACCAAAACCGGCAAAGCCGGGAAGATGAATGGCATTTCAGAAATCCGTTGCGGGAGGTGGCCCGCCCTGCGCACGGGCGGCACGCGCTTGGTTGCAAACGCAACCGGAATTTTTCGGCAGAATCGAGGTGAAACGCGCCCCCACGGCCCGCCAGATCCTGCCAGCCACCATGCCTGAATACCGCTCCCGCACCTCCACCGCCGGCCGCAACATGGCCGGCGCCCGCGCCCTGTGGCGCGCCACCGGCATGACCGATGGCGACTTCCACAAGCCGATCATCGCCATCGCCAACTCCTTCACCCAGTTCGTGCCCGGCCACGTGCACCTCAAGGACCTGGGGCAGCTGGTGGCGCGCGAGATCGAGCAGGTGGGCGGCGTTGCCAAGGAGTTCAACACCATCGCGGTGGATGACGGCATCGCCATGGGCCACGACGGCATGCTGTATTCGCTGCCGAGCCGCGAGATCATCGCCGACTCGGTGGAGTACATGGTCAACGCGCACTGCGCCGATGCGCTGGTGTGCATTTCCAACTGCGACAAGATCACCCCCGGCATGCTGATGGCCGCGTTGCGCCTGAACATCCCGGTGGTGTTCGTGTCCGGCGGCCCGATGGAAGCCGGCAAGACGCGCTTGTCCGAGCACAAGCTGGACCTGGTGGACGCGATGGTGATTGCCGCCGACGAAAGCGCCAGCGACGAGAAGGTCGCCGAGTACGAGCGCAGCGCCTGCCCCACCTGCGGGTCGTGTTCGGGCATGTTCACCGCCAACTCGATGAACTGCCTGACCGAAGCACTGGGGCTGTCGCTGCCGGGCAACGGCTCCACGCTGGCCACCCACGCCGACCGCGAGCAGCTGTTCCGTCGTGCCGGGCGCCTGATCGTGGAGCTGTGCCATCGCTGGTACGGCGGCGAGGATGCCAACGCGCTGCCGCGCACCATCGCCAGCGTGGCTGCGTTCGAAAACGCGATGACCCTGGACATCGCCATGGGCGGTTCCACCAACACCATCCTGCACCTGCTGGCGGCCGCGCAGGAAGCGGAGGTCGACTTCGACCTGCATGCCATCGACGCGCTGTCGCGGCGCGTGCCACAGCTGTGCAAGGTGGCCCCGAACACGCCGAAGTACCACATGGAAGACGTGCACCGCGCCGGCGGCGTGTACGGCATCCTGGGCGAACTGGCGCGCGGTGGGCTGCTGCATACCGACGTGCCCACCGTGCACAGCCGCAGCCTGGCCGACGCGATCGCGCGTTGGGATGTGGCCGTGAGCGACGATGACAAGGTGCACGACTTCTTCCGTGCCGGTCCGGCAGGCATTCCCACCCAGGTGGCCTTCAGCCAGGCCACGCGCTGGCCCACGCTGGACGTGGACCGCGCCGACGGCTGCATCCGCAGCGTCGCCCATGCCTACTCGGCCGAAGGCGGGCTGGCCGTGCTGCGCGGCAACCTGGCCGTGGACGGGTGCGTCGTCAAGACCGCCGGCGTGGATGAGTCCATCCACGTTTTTGAAGGGCGCGCACGCGTGTTCGAAAGCCAGGACGCGGCGGTGGCCGGCATCCTCGCCGATCAGGTGGTGGCCGGCGACGTGGTGGTGATCCGCTATGAAGGCCCGAAGGGGGGGCCGGGCATGCAGGAAATGCTGTACCCGACCAGCTACCTGAAATCCAAGGGCCTGGGCAAGCAGTGCGCGCTGCTCACCGACGGGCGCTTTTCCGGCGGCACCTCCGGGCTGTCGATCGGCCACGCCTCGCCCGAGGCCGCGGCCGGCGGCGTGATCGGGCTGGTGCAGGAAGGCGACCGCATCCGCATCGACATCCCCGCACGCCGCATCGACCTGCTGGTCGATGACGCCACGCTGGCCGCACGCCGCACCGCGCAGGACGCGCTGGGCTGGGCGCCGCGCGACGCACGCCCGCGCAAGGTCACCGGCGCGCTGAAGGCCTACGCGCTGCTGGCCACCAGTGCCGACAAGGGCGCGGTGCGCGATTTGTCGAAGCTGTAACCGGCATCTATCGCACACCCCGGTAGTGCCGGCCGCTGGCCGGCAGCCGCACACCCGTAGTACCGGGCTCTGCCCGGCAGCGTTTGCCTGGCTGGGGAGCCGGCCAGCGGCCGGCACTACCGATCCGCGTTGGCATGGCCAACGGTGACCGTTGCCCATGCGGGAACCGCACGCAGCCTTCATACTTGGCGTCCTTCACACATGGACGTGACGATGCGGCTGACTCGATGCCTGATGTTTCTTGCGCTGTCTGGCGCTTCCGCTCCGCTGCTGGCGGCCGAATGCAGCGTGGCCAACCGCGACGCGGTGCTTGCCCTGCCCCTGCAGGTGTTCGACGGTGATCCAGATGCCGGCTGGCGGCCGCTGGCCGACCGGCCGGGCTGTTCGCTGGAGACCGCCGACCTCATCGCCGACTACCGTCGCCAGCAGCCCAAGGCAGCCGGCGACCGACCGTTGATCTGGCGCGAAGCGCAGCTGCGCGCACTGGGCGGGCAACGCGACCCGGCCAGTGCGCTGATGCGCACCACCTACAAACCGGCGCACGCCGATGTAGGCGGCTGGAATGCGTATGTGGACGCCACCATCGCCTTCCTGGACGACGACCTGCCCGCGTTGAAGCAGGCGCGGGCGCGGTTGGCCGCGCTGCCGCCGCCACCGGGCCGCATGGTCCGCAATGGGATGGTGCAGGTGGAGGCCGAGCAGGTGCCCTGGCCGCCGCGCTTGCCGGTGGTGGATGCGTTGGTGCGCTGCATGTACCAGCCGTATGCGTTGGCCTATGAGGCGTGTCCGGCCGCGTCGGAGTGAGCAACGGCTTGACCCGATGCGCGCTGCTGGCAAACACTTCGGTGATGGTTCTGCACAAGGAGGTGACGATGCGTGCTGTTCGCTGTCTGCTTGCACTGGCCGTTTCGGCCGTTGCACTTCCCGCTCTTGCCGACGACTGCGTGGTCGATCGGGCCGCGCTGCTGGCGTTGTCGCCGGATGCGTTCGACCAGGATCTGACCGGCGGCTGGCGACCGATGGCGGAGAGGCCGGGATGCCAGCTGCCCGTTGCGGACCTGATTGCCGCCTACCGTGCGCAGCCCAAGGCTGCGGGCAACACCACGTTGATCTGGCACGAAGCGCAGGTGCGCGCGGAGGCCGGGCAGGATGCGCAGGCCGTGGCGCTGATGCGCCAGACCTACAAGCCCGCCCCCGATGCCGGGGGCTGGAATCCCTACGTGGATGCCAGCATCGCGCTGATCGAGAAGAACAAGCCTGCGCTGGTTTCGGCCCGCGCGGCGCTGGCAGCCGTGCCAGCACCCCCGGAGGCGAACGTCAAGGACGGGTTCTTTTCATTCACCCTGCCCAGCGGCGAAACGATGAAGGTGGCCTGGCCGCCCAACCTCGACGTGGTGGATGCCTTTGTCCGCTGCTTCGACAAGCCCTACCGCGATGCCTACGGGATGGCCTGCCGCACCCCGGGCGGGTAACGCCGGGGTGTGTGAACCTGCGTGATGCCGTGCAGCCACGCATGGCGTGGCTCTACCGGTTTCCTACCCGATCACCCGCTTGAACGGCGGCAACGCGTCGATGATGCGCTTGCCGTAGCGGCGGGTCAGCAGGCGCGAGTCGAGGATGATCACGCGGCCGGTGTCAGTGGACGTGCGGATCAGGCGGCCGGAGAACTGGGTCAGCGTGCGCAGCGCGTGCGGGATCGCGATCAGGTTGAAGGCGTTCAGGCCACGGCTTTCGAACCACTCGCTCAACGTGGAGGTCTGCGGGTCGGTGGGCACCGCGAACGGTACCTGGGTGATCACCACCGTGGTGCACGCCTCGCCGGGCAGATCCAGGCCCTCGCCAAACGAGTTCAGCCCGAACAGCACCGAGCCTTCGCCGGCAGCGGTGCGCCGCAGGTGTTCGTCGATCATCTTCTGCTTGGCGCCCTCACCCTGCACCAGCATCAGCTTGCGCTGCGCGGCGGGCATCAGCTCGGCCACCTTTTCCATCTTCCAGCGCGAGGTGAACAGCACGATGCTGCCCTTGCCCCAGTCCAGTTCCTTGACCAGGTACTTGGCCACTTCCTTGGGATGGCGCTCGCGGTCGTCCGGGGTGACCGGGAACGCGGGCACGATCAGCTGGGCCTGGTTGGGCAGGTCGAACGGCGACGCCAGCGACACCATCTCGGCTTCGGCCGGAATGCCGTTGTCGATCGCCAGCGACTGGAAATCGCCGCCGCCGGTAAGCGTGGCCGAGGTCATCACCACAGAGTCCACTTCGTCCCACAGCAGCTTGCGCAGCACGTGCGCGGCCGACACCGGCGACCCGTGCAGGATCAGGTCGCCGTCGCGCGACAGGGTGATCCAGCGCGCCATCGGCGGTTGGCCTTCCTTGTCTTCGCGGCGCCAGGCCGTCCACAGGTTGTGCTGCTGCTCGATCATCTCCAGCGCCATGCCCAGGTTGCGCTGCAGGCGTTCGCGCGCGGCGTCCTCGGGCTTGCCCTTGGCTACTTGAGCCAGCGCGGCATGGGCCCAGTTGAACAGGCTGCGGGTGTCGTCGGCGATGGCCTCGATGTCGGCCATCCAGATCTCCGGCAAGCGCCCGTTCGGGGCGCGCCACATCGGTTCCTGGGCGGCCGGGTCCGGGCGCCAGCTGCGGTCGATGACGTCGCGGAACGCCTTGAGCTGCTTGCTGACCTTGGCCGCGGCTTCGATGGCTTCGTTGGGCAGCAGGTTGCCCAGCTTGTCCTTGTCCACCGCGCGGTAGGAGGCGGCGATCAGCACCTGCAGGCGGCCGGTGCGCTTGGCCATCTCGTCCAGGGCCAGGCTGGCCGCGCCCTGGTCGATGGCCACGCTGCCGATATGGTGGCCTTCGTCGAGCACCAGCAGCATGTCCGAGGGCGGGGCGATCAGCGGCTGGCCGTTGTCGCTCTCACCGATGGACAGCGCCGACAACAACAGCGCGTGGTTGGTGACCACGATCTGCGCCTCGCGCACGGTGTTGCGTGAGCGCAGCACCGCGCACTGCGCCGAATAGGCGCACTTGCGCCCGGCACAGCCGGACGCCGGGGTGGTGATGCGCGAGCGCAGCGTGTTGCTGATGGTCTCCGGGGCGTTGTCGAGGTCGCCATTCCAGCGCCCTTCCAGGAAGTCCTTGCTCAGCTTCTGCGCCAAGTCCATTTCAATCGGTGCCAACGGCCGGTCGAACAGCGGTTGCTCGTCCTCGAACATGCCCTCCTGCGCGCCATCGCCATGTGCTTCGGCGGCATTGCGCGTGCACAGGTAGCGCGTGCGGCCCTTGGCCAGGGCCACCGTGGCCTCGATGCCGGTGGCCTTGAGGAAGTTGGGGATGTCGCGCTCGAACAGCTGCGACTGCAGGGCCACCGTGCCGGTGCTGATCACCAGCTTCTTTTTGGTGGCCAGCGCGATCGGCACCCCGGCGGTGAGGTAGCCCAGCGACTTGCCCACGCCGGTGGGGGCTTCGACCACGCCGACGCCGCCGCTGTGCGACAGCGCACGCGAGACCACGCCGATCATCTGGCTCTGCGACCGCCGGGTGCTGAAGCCGGGGGTATTGGCCTGCAGCTTGGCGTAGGCATCGCGGATGGCGGCCTTCATCTCGTCGTTCAGCGCACGCGGGGCTTCAACTTTTTCGGTCACGCCAAGAGCTACCTGCCTGGATCACGGCGGGTATTTTCTCACGAGCGGAGCGTCTGAACCGGCGCGGATTTCCGCGCCGGTTCAGATCCGGGATGCAGGTCCGGTGCCGGAGCAACCGGGGACACGCATGGCCGGGGCCTCAGCGCCGACGCAGCGCGGCCAGCAGGGCCCAGACCAGCACGATCAGCCCGCCGCTCTGTGCCAGGTACAGCGACTCCACGGCGTCCGAACTGCCGGAAAGCAGGGCCAGCAGGATCCGCACGATGTCCAGCGCCGTGCCGCCCAACAGCAACGCGGCACCGACCAGACCGATGCGCCCGCCGCGGCGCCGCACGAACGGCCGCAACGTCACCAGCAGCAGCACCGCCACCCCCAGCACAGTGACGTGCTGCAGCAGCTGCGTTACGTGCATGGGGCCCACCATCATCAGACCGGACAGCGACAGCGGCGGACTCATGCGCCTTCTCCTGCAGAGCCTGCCAGCGCCTGCCGCAGTGCCCTGCCAAGCACCACCACGGCAGCGGCAAGCAACAGCGTCCGGGCCCAGCCGAAGGCGCCCAGCAACAGACCCAGCGACACCTCACTGCTGATGAAGGACATCAGCATGAACAGCGAAGCATCCCACAGCACCCCCACGGCGGGAGCCAGCAGCAGCGCGCCCGCCGCCCATAGGCCAAGGCGTCGCCCCGGCTGCGCGGGCCGCCGCAACAGCAGCACCAGCGCCACCAGACCCAGCACCGGCATCAGCACCCCCGGCCTGGCCAGCCACAGCACGCCCTGCAGTACCAGCCCCCACAGCACACCCATATCAGACAGCGTCATCGGTCCACCTCCTTGTGTGTGAATTCCTTTGCTGCCAACCCCGCAGCACGTCGGGCCGGAACGCCGGCCCGATCCTCAGCCAGCAGCCGCCGTCGCGTGGCGGCTGCGCAGCGTGCGGGTCAGGGCCCACACCAGCAGCACCACCCCGACCGCATTGAGCAGGCCCAGCACGAAGTGACCCACGCCCAGCCACATCGACAGGCTGCGGATCGACTCGTAGTTGCCCTGCTGCACCATCCACATCGGCACCAGGTTCAACACCAGCCCGGCCACGGTCGCCACGGCCAGCAGGATCAGCGACCACAACGCCACGTCACGCACGGCGGTGCGCGGGGTGTCGATGACCCAGACCACCGAGACGGCCAGGGCAATCAGGATCGGCAGGCGCGTGGCGGTCATGCCCAGCACGGAAATCAGCAGTTCCATGTTCATCGGCTCAGTCCTCGCCGGCCAACGCGTGCTCGGCGCGCAGCTCGGTGTACACCGGGTCGGTCTGCGGGCGCACCGCATGCCACTGCAGGAAGCTCTCGGCGGCCTGCTCGACCAGCATGCCCAGCCCGTCGACCACGTTGCGGCAGCCGGCCGACCGCGCCCACGCGGTGAAGCCGATGGCGGCCTCGCCGTAGTTGAGGTCCACCGCGGTGGTCATGCTGTTGACCAGCCCCAGCGGCAGGGTGAATTCATTGGCGCGGTCGCGCCCGGCCGAGGTGGCGTTGATGATCAGTTCGAAGTCGCCCAGCTCGCGGATGTCTTCCCAGTAGCGGGTGATGGCGCGGCCGGGTTCACCCATGGCGTCGATCAGCGCGTCGGCGCGCTCGGGGGTGCGGTTGACCACCACCAGTTCCAGGATGCCGGCATCCAGCAGCGCCGGGGCGACGCTGCGCGCCGATCCGCCCGCGCCGATCAGCAGGGTGCGGCGGCCGCGCAGGTCCAGGCCGTGGCGGTCGGTGAGGTCGCGCACCAGGCCGATGCCATCGGTGGTGTCGCCGTGCCAGCGGTCGCCCTTGCGCAGCAGCGTGTTGACCGCGCCGGCGCGGCGCGCGCGCGAGGTCAGCGTGGTGCACAGCGCGAACGCTGCTTCCTTGTGCGGGGCGGTGATGTTGGCGCCCACGCCGCCTTCGGCCGCGAAGGCCTCCAGTGCGGCGGCGAACGCGTCCGGGCTGGCCTCGATGGCGCGGTAGTCCAGCGCGATGCCTTCCTGGCGGCCGAACGCGGCGTGGATGCGCGGCGACTGCGAGTGGGCGATGGGCTGGCCAAATACGGCGTAACGATCGGCGGTCATGGGTGTGTCTGCTCCGGGCCTAGAATGGAACGCAAACCCCCAACGGAAGCGGCTATGCGCACTCCATTGTCACTGCTCGCGCTGTGCGCCAGTTTACTCTCCACGCCGCAGGCGATGGCGCTTTCCGAATTCGGCATCGAGGGCATGGGCGTGGTGTCGACCAAGGCCAACGAGGCCCAGGCCACGATAGCCCCGGACGGCCAGCGCATCGTGTGGGCCTCCGACCGCGCCGGCGGTGCCGGCGGCTGGGACCTGTGGCAGGCGGTGCTGCGCGACGGACGCTGGCAGGACCCGACGCCACTGGCCTTCAACACCGGCAGCGATGACACCGACCCCTACTTCAGCCACGACGGGCGCTGGCTGTACTTCGCCTCCAACCGCAGTGGCGGGCGCGGCGGGTTCGACCTGTACAGCGTGGCGGTGCGTGGCGACGGCAGCTTCGGGCCGGTGATGGCGCTGCCGATGACGATCAACACCGCCGCCGACGAGCGCCGCCCGGCCCTGCGCCCGGATGGCCAGGCGCTGCTGTTCGCGCGCAATGGCACCGGCACCCACGGCGGCTTCGACCTGTATCGGGCCACCGTGCAGGACAAGGGCTTCGGGGCGGTGGCCGCGCTGCCGGCCCCGCTCAACAGCGCCGCCGACGAACTGGGGGGCGCGTGGCTGGGCAACGATGGCGCATTGGCCCTCACCCGGGTGACCGGCGGGCACGCGCAGGTGTGGGTGGTGGGCTGCGATTACCGCCAACCGGCCACGCCGCTGGTGCTGTCGTTCAACACGGCCGATGGCCAGACCGGCGCACCGGTGGTGGATGCCGCCAAGCCGACCGAGCTGGTGCTGGCCGGCATGGCCCGCGCACCGCGTGCCGGCGGGCTGGACCTGTACCGGATGAAGGCACCGACCGCACCGGGCGGTGCGTGCCGCTGAGGAGAATCGATGCGGTCAGCGCGGCGCCAGCAACGCGGCGCGCTGCCGTTCGTACTCCGCTTCGCTGATGTCGCCGTGGTCCTTGCGCTGGTTCAACGCGGCCAGCTGCGCCTGCAGTTCGGGCGACAGCTGCGCCTCACGCGCCACCCGGGCGGCGGCGGACGGCTGTTCCGGCGGGCGCTTGGCCGCGCGCAGCACGCCGCGGATGACCAGCCCGATCACCGCCGCGAACACCACCACTCCAGTGCCCCAGGTCACCCATTGGACCCATCCCATCGTCTGCATCGTCATCGTCCTGTCGGCGTAGTGGCGCGTATTGTCAGCGTTCGCGCAGCCAACGCGCCACCTGCGGGGCGAAATAGGTCAGCACGCCATCGGCACCGGCGCGCTTGAACCCGATCAGCGACTCCAGCACACAGGCGCGCTCGTCGAGCCAGCCGTTGGCGAAGGCGGCCTTCATCATCGCGTACTCGCCACTGACCTGGTAGGCGAAGGTCGGCACGCCGAACTGCTGCTTCACCCGGCGCACCAGGTCCAGGTACGGCATGCCCGGCTTGACCATCACCATGTCCGCGCCCTCTTCCAGGTCCAGTGCGATTTCGCGCATGGCCTCGTCGCCGTTGGCCGGGTCCATCTGGTAGGTCTTCTTGTCGGCCTTGCCCAGGCTGGCCGAGCTGCCCACCGCGTCGCGGAACGGGCCGTAGAAGGCCGAGGCGTACTTGGCCGAGTAGGCCATGATGCGCACGTTGACGTGGTCATCGGCATCCAGCGCGCGGCGGATGGCGCCGATGCGGCCGTCCATCATGTCCGACGGCGAAATGATGTCCACGCCGGCGGCGGCGTGCGACAGCGACTGCTTCACCAGCGCGGCCACGGTGATGTCGTTGAGCACGTAGCCCTTGTCATCGATGATGCCGTCCTGGCCATGCGTGGTGTACGGGTCCAGGGCCACGTCGGTCATCACCCCCAGCTCGGGGAAGCGCGACTTCAGCGCGCGGATGGCGCGCTGTGCCAGGCCGTTTTCGTCCCACGCGGCGGCCGCGTCCAGCGACTTGCCGGCCGGGTCGATCACCGGGAACAGGTCGATCACCGGAATGCCCAGCTCCAGCGCCTCTTCGGCCACCTTGAGCAGCTCGTCGATGGACAGGCGCTCCACGCCCGGCATCGATGCCACCGGCGCGCGGCCTTCCCGCTCATGCACGAACACCGGGTAGATCAGGTCGTCGGTGGTGAGCGTGTTCTCGCGCATCAGGCGGCGCGAGAACTCGTCGTGACGCATGCGGCGGGGGCGATAGTCGGGGTGGGCCATGGGGATGCTCCGTAACGGTATGCGGGGGGCGCGGCAGGATTACTGCAGCAGGTAACGATGCGGTTGCAGCGGCGCGGGCAGCGGGTCCACGCCGAGGCTGTCGAGCAGGTCGATTTCGATGGTGCGCACCAGCGCGTCCAGCGGCAGGTCGTTGGGCTCCAGCCCGAACGGCTCTTCCATCTCTTCGCCCAGCTGGTCCAGCCCGAAGAAGGCGTAGGCCAGCACCGCCGACACCACCGGGGTGGCCCAGCCCAGCGAACTGGCCAGGCCGAACGGCAGCAGCACGCAGAACATCCACGCGCAGCGGTGCAGCAGCAGGGTGTAGGCGAACGGCAGCGGGGTGGACAGGATCCGCTCGCAGCCGGCCTGGATGCTGGACATCGCGTGCAGGCGCGTTTCGAACTGGGCGTACAGGATCGGGTCGAGGCGGCCGGCACGCAGCGGTTCGGCCAGGTCGGCGGCGATCATCGCCAGCAGCTGGTCGGGTGCGTTGAGGCGCGCGCCGAAGCGGACGTGGTCGTCCTCGGCCACCCAGGGCAGCGCGGCCAACGCGGCGTCACCGCCGCGCAGCTTGGCCGCCAGCGCATGCGCAAACCCRATCCCGAGCCGGCAGATGCGATCGCGACGCGGCGCGTCGTCGGCCAGCAAAGCGCTGCACAGCCGGGCCAGGCTGCGCGATTCGTAGACCAGCTGGCCCCACAGCTTGCGGCCTTCCCACCAGCGCTCGAAGCAGGCGTTGTTGCGGAAGCTCAGGAAGATCGACAGGACCAGGCCGAGCAGGGTGAACGGCGCCACCGAGACGCGTTCGATGCCCGGCGGGTGCCAGACCTCGGCGAAGGCGGCCACGGCAATGGCCAGCACCAGGATCGCCAGCACCTTGGGCGCCACCGCCGGAACGATGGAGCCGCGCAGGATGTACAGCAATTGCCAGCCGTGGGGGCGGGGACGAATGATCATCGAAAGCGGACATGGCGCCTGGAAAGGCGTGGGCCAGTGGCGCAACCGCCCCGGCAGCGGCTGATTGTACGCCCCTGCACGCGGCCGCCTGCCCGCTGCGACCGATGGTCGCAGCCCGGGTCGCAGCCGTCGGGTCGGCTCAGATGATGCCGCCGCCCAGGCCCAGCCGGACGATGCCCACCACCACCACGATGCCGTTCAGCACCAGCCCGGCCCAGGCCCGGCCGCGCTTGCTGGGGTGGGTGAACAGGATGCCCAGCGCGGCGATGACCGCACCGACCGCCGCGAACGGGATCAGGAACCAGTTGCCCCAGCCCAGCAGCGGGATCAGGGCCAGCACCATCCACAGCAGGGCCAAGATGCCCCACAACAGACTGATCAATCCCATGCCAGGCTCCTTGAATGACGGTGGCGCCACCATAGCCCAGATCCGGGCCGTCGGCGCCGAACCTGACGCGTTCATCGGCCCATCCGTGCCGGCCATCGCAGCAGTGTCGTGACGATCACCCGCAGGGTGCTAGCGTGGTACTCAGAACGTTGGCACCGATTCAGTTGCCAGCGCCGATGATCGCGCCACGGGCCACCGGTCCCTACCGAACAGGGGTGATGCATGAACATTCGAACGATTGCCGTACTCGGCGTGCTGCTGGCTGTAGCCGGCTGCGCCAGTACCTCCAAGGTGATGCTGGGCCAGGCGCGTGCGCCGGTGGACCCGGCCAGCGTGCAGATCTACTCGACCCCGCCGGCAGGCTCGGTGGAAATCGCCCAGCTGGAATCGTCCAGCGCGGTCGGTTTCGGCACCCAGGGCCAGACCGATGCAGCGGTGATGCGGCTCAAGCGTGAAGCGGCCGCCCTGGGCGCCAACGGCGTGATCCTGATGGGCGTGGGCTCCAGCGGCTCGCCGGTGGGCATGTCGGTGGGCGGTGGCAGCTACGGCTCGCATGTGGGCGGCGGTGTCGGCATCGGCATTCCGACCACGCAGAAGCGCGCGGCCGGCGTGGCGATCTGGGTACCCAACCCGGCCGCACCCACGGCTCCGGCGCGCCTGCCGACGCAGACGATCACGCCGACCCGGTAACCGGTAGGCCACGACCGTTGGTCGTGGCGGCCCCGCAACGGCGCACCGACCAACGGTCGGTGCCCACCGGGGTGGTTGGAACACCGACCGTCGGTCGGTGTTGGCCAGATCAGCGTTTTGCAGGTGCCTTGTACTTCGGCACGAACACCTCGTTGACCGCCTGCGCCAGCTGGTCCGGCGGCAGCAGCCCCTGGTCGAGCAGGAAGTTGTTGAAGGCCAGACGGTCGAAACGCTTGCCCAACGCCAGTTCGGTCTGCATGCGCAGTTCCAGGATCCGCGTGTAGCCGTAGAAGTAGCTGCCGGCCTGGCCGGGCATGCGCACCATGTAGCGGTCCAGTTCCTGGGTGGCCATCGCCTTGGACAGGCCGACCTCGTCGATCAGCACGCGCTCGGCGTTGGCACGGTCGATCAGGCCCAGGTTGAGCATCGGGTCGAGCATGGCGCGCGCGGCGCGCAGCAGGCGGAACTGCAGCGCGATCAGCTGCCCATCCAGCGGTTCGTACGGCACCATCTCCGCTTCGGCATACAGCGCCCAGCCTTCGACGTTGACCGAGTTGAAGGCGAACATGGTGCGCGCCAGCGAGATGCCGCGTTCAACCATCGCGGTGAACTGCAGCTCGTGGCCCGGGCGGCCTTCATGCGCGCTCAGCGTCCAGGCCGCCGAACCGAAGTTGAAGTCGTCGTACTGCGCGGCCTTGTCGCCGGCGGCCGGGTTGCCCAGCGGCAGCACGAAGGTGCCCTGCTGGCCGGTGTTGCCCACCAGCGGCGCCGGCAGGAAGTGCGGGGCCGGCGAGGCGGCGCTTTCGGCGGCCGAGCCCAGGCGCATCTGCATCGGGCGCTGCGGCACGTCGACGATTTTTTCGCGGCGGATGATCGGGTCGATCGCATCGATCACGCCGCGGTAGTGGTGCTCCAGCTGGTCGTCGGCGATCTTGTCGCCCTTCAGCGCGCGCACCACCGCCACCGGATCGGTGGGGTCGGTCACCTTCAGGCCCTTGGCCTGCACCACCAGCGGCGACAGCTGGCGCATCGCCGAGCGGGTTTCCATGAATTCCAGCTGCGCACGCTGCATCAGCACCGCCGGGGCGATGTCGATGCCCACGCGCTTGAGCTGGTAGGCGTACAGCGGCTCGGGCAGGCGCGCGTCGGTACGGGCCTTGGGCAGCACGTCCTTGCGGGTCCACTCGCGGTATTCGCGCAGCTGGGTGGCAATGGTTTTGAGCGCCTCGTCGGCGCCGGCCACCTTGTACTTGCCGAACAGCTGTTCGATGCCGGTGATGTAGGTGTCCACGTTGGCCAGCGACTGCTCGACCTCGATCTTCGTGGGCTGCAGCAGGCTCGTGTCGCCCAGGCGTTCTTCGTAACGCTGGCGCGACAGCGTGGTGACCGGCTGGCTGCCCGGGGCGAGGCCGGCATAGGCCTTCAGGCGATCCAGCGCCTTGGCGCGGCGCTCGGCCGGCACCTGGTCGGACAGCAGCAGGTTGAGGCCACTGAAGACCGTCTGCGGGGTGTCGCTCCACGGCAGCAGGTACTTCTCGTTGAGCTCGCTGCCTTCGATGTTCTGGCTGGCGGCGGCGACCATGATCGCCAGGTCCTGGCGCACGTTCGGGTCACGCTCGGTGGCCAGCTTGGCCTGCAGCTCGCTGCGTGCCTTGGCCATGGCCGCACGGTAGCGCGCGCCGTTGTCCGGGCCGAAATCGGCGACCTTGTCGTCGTAGCCGGGCACGCCGAAGAAGCCGGTTTCCTCCGGCTGGAACGGGCCCTGCGCATCCAGCAGGATCTGCGCCAGCTGGTTGCTGCGGGTGACCCAGGCCGGGCTGGACGGCGCCTTGGCGGCGGCTGCCTTGGCGGCCAGGGCCGGGGGTGCGCTCAGCGCGGCGGGAACGGAAAGGGCCAACGCGACGGCAAGGACAAGCGGCTTCATGCAGGACTCCCGATGACGGATGCCCGTGACCCTACGCACTCGGCGCACGGGCGGCAATCGGTCGGAGGTCATGCGCCCGCCTCAAACCTTCAGTGGCGGCGCCAGCGCCGGGCATTCGCCCTCTGCACGGCAGGCCTCCAGCGCGCATTCGGTGGCCGCCTCGACATCATCCAGCGCGGTCAGGTCGATCGGTTCGGCGTCCTTGACCAGCACGTAGAGCATGGGATAGTCCCACCGGCCCTGCTCGCGCTCGGCCTGCAGGAACAGCCGGCCTTTGCCGCGCGGGCCGCTGAGGTGGACCACGAACTGGCTGGAGCCGACCCCGGTGCTGCTGGTTTCCAGTTCGCCCATCGGCAGGAAGCCATCCTGGATCGGCTCGCCCAGGTGCGCCACCAGGTCCACGCTGCAGCGTGCGCGCCGCATGGCTTCTTGATAAGGCTCGCTGCCGCGGCTCCAGTGCGACCACTGCACCAGCATCCACCAGGCCACGCCGGCAAGTGCGGTGATCGTCAGCAGCAGGGCCAGCGGCAGCGCCCAGCGCCAGTGGCGTGCCCACCAACCTCGGGGGTGGGTGGGAAGCGGGGGTGGCAGGTTCATCGGCGTCCTCCTTGTCGTGCCGTTCGAGCGCTACAGCGTCCGTGCTTACGGTGCCAGGCAGCGCCCCAGGAAATCCTCGGCCAGGCGGTAGCGGTGCAGCGCGTTGCTGCCCGACAGACCGTGCTTGGCGCCCGGGTAGGTCATCAGTTCGAACGGCTGCCCACGCTTCTGCAACGCACTCATCAGCGCGGTGGAGTTGGTGAACAGCACGTTGTCGTCGGCCATGCCGTGGATCAGCAGCAGGCGCGAGCGCAGGCCGTCGATATGGGTCAGCACGCGGGCCTCTTCATAGCCCTTCGGGTTGTTGCCCGGCAGGTTCATGTAGCGCTCGGTGTAGTGGCTGTCGTACAGGCCCCAATCGGTGACCGGCGCGCCGGCCACACCGCAGGCGTAGGTGTCTGACGCCTTGGCCAGCAGCATCAGGGTCATGTAGCCGCCGTTGGACCAGCCCTGCACGCCGATGCGCGCCGGGTCCACCCACGGCTGCTGCTTCAGCCAGGCCACGCCGCGCAGCTGGTCGGCCACTTCCACCGTGCCCTGCACGCCGTACAGCGCGCCGCCGAAGTCGCGACCGCGGCGCGGGGTGCCGCGGTTGTCCAGCGAGAACACCACGTAGCCCTGCTGGGCCAGGTACTGGTTGAACAGGTGGTCGCCGCGGCCGGGCCAGCTGTTGGTGACGGTCTGGCTGGCGGGCCCGCCGTACACGTACACCGCCACCGGATAGCGCTTGGCCGGGTCGAAACCGGCCGGCTTGATCAGGCTGTAGTGCAGTTCGGTGCGGTTGTCGGCGGCCTTCAGGGTGCCGAACTCGACCGGGCGCTGGGCCTCCAGGTAACGCGCATACGGGTGCTGCGGATCGGCCAGGTTGTTCTCCACCAGCGTGGCGATCTTCGTGCCATCGGCACGGTGCAGCGAAATCTGCGGCGGGGTGGTGGTGTTGGACCAGCTGTCCACGTACACGCTGGCATTGCGCGCGAAACTTGCGCTGTGCATGCCCGGTGCCTGGGACAGGCGTTGCGGCGTGCCACCCTGCAGCGACACCGCATAGATCTGGCTCTCGCGCGGCGACTCGACCCCGGCCCGGAAGTAGGCCTTGCCGGCCGCTTCGTCCACCGCCAGCAGTTCGTCCACCGGCCAGTTGCCGGCGGTCAGCGCGGTAACGGTCTTGCCGTCATCGGAGATGCGGTAGAGATGCTCGAAACCGCTGCGCTCGGACGACCACACAAAGCCGCCCTGGGTGAGGAAACGCAGGCTGTTGTGCAGCGGCACCCAGGTCGTGGAGGTTTCGGTGACCAGCGTGTGTTGCTTGCCGCTGGCCAGGTCGACCTGGACCAGCGCCAGGTGCTTCTGATCGCGCGACTGGCGCTGGAAGGTCAGCCGTTGCGGATCGCGCCAGTCCACGCGCGCCAGATAGATGTCCGGGTTGGCCCCCAGGTCGACCCAGCGCGGTGCGGCATCGGCCTTGGGGGCAATCACCGCCAGCGTCACGGTCACGTTGTGGTCGCCGGCCGCGGGGTAGCGCTGTTCGATCATTTCGGTACGGTCGGCGTACATTTCGTAGCGCTTCTGCACCGGCACCGGGCGTTCGTCGATACGCGCAAACGCGATGGCCGAGTCGTCCGGGGCCCACCAGTAACCGGTGTGGCGGTCCATCTCTTCGTCGGCGACGAACTCGGCCACGCCGTTGCCGATGGTGTCGCTGCCATCGCGGGTCAGCTGGATCTGGCGGCCGCTGGCCAGGTCGATGACCCACAGGTTGCGCGCGCGCACGAAGCTGACAAAGCCGCCCTTCGGCGACAGCTTGGCGTCGGTGGCAAAGCCCTCCCCGTGGGTGAGCTGGCGCACCGCGGCCGTGCCTTGCTTGGCCAGGTCATACAGGTACAACTCGCCGCCCAGCGGGAACAGCAGGGTGTGGGCGTCGGGCGACCATTGGTAATCGACAATGCCGGTCATCGCGGCGATGCGCTGGCGCTCGCGGCGGGCCTTCTCTTCATCGCTGAGTGTTTCGGTGCCGGGCAGCACCACCTTGGAGTCCACCAGCAGCCGGGTCTGGCCGCTGGCGATATCGAAGCTCCACAGGTCCAGCTGGTTGCGGTCTTCCTGCTTGCCGCGCAGGAAACTCACCTGCGAGCCATCCGGGGCCACCTTGGGTTTCATCAGGGTCGGACCGGACAACGGCAACGGACCGGTGATGGCCTCCAGGGTGAGTTTTTCAGCGTGGGCCATGGTGGTCGAAGCGAGCATGAGGGCGAGCGAGGCAAACAGGTGGCGCATGAAGGGTTCCGGCAAGCGACAGGTCCGCCCCGTTGCCAAGGAAGGCAGGGGGCGGTCAGCCCCCATCCTAACCAAGGCAGTGCGGGAAGGCAGCATGACCTTCTACCCGGGCGCGGCCGTTGCTCGGCTGCCCAGGCTCCGGCGGCCGGGCGCAGCCGGGCAGAGCCCGGCGCTACGGATGGGAACGCGCCCGCACGTAGAGCGGGGCTCTGCCCCGCTGCCTTTGGCTCCGRCGGCAAGGCGCAGCCGGGCAGAGCCCGACGCTACCGGGTTTGTCAGCGCTGGCCGAACAGGTGCTTGCGCTCTGCGTCGCTGAGCGGCTTGCCGGCATCAGGGTTCACCTGCTGGCGCAGCGCATAGGCGCGCTGGGTGGCCGGGCGTGCGGCGATCGCCTCATGCCAGCGCTTGAGGTGCGGGAAGGCGGCAAAGTCCACGGGCAGCTTGTCATACGCGCCAATCCACGGGTAGCTGGCCATGTCGGCGATGCTGTACTCCGCGCCGCCCAGGTAGGCACTGTCGGCCAGGCGCTTGTCCATCACCCCGTGCAGGCGGCGCACTTCGTTGTTGTAGCGCTCGATGGCGTAGGGAATCTGCTCGGGCGCGTACACGTTGAAGTGGCCCATCTGCCCGCTCATCGGCCCCAGCCCGGCCATCTGCCAGAACAGCCACTCCAGCACCGCCACGCGGCCACGGCTGTCGGCCGGCAGGAAGCGACCGGTCTTCTCGGCCAGGTACAGCAGGATCTCACCGGATTCGAACACGCTCTGCGGCGCGCCGCCATCGGCAGGCTGGTGGTCGACCAGCGCGGGCATCTTGTTGTTGGGCGAGATGGCCAGGAATTCCGGCTTGAACTGGTCGCCAGCGCCGATGTTGACCGGCTTGATCTGGTACGGCAGGCCCAGCTCTTCCAGCAGCAGCGTGACTTTGTGGCCGTTGGGGGTGGGCCAGTAATACAGATCGATCATGGCGACAGCACTCGCGGATGAGGAACCCCGAGTCTAGTGCGTCAGTTGGGTGGCAGGGTCACGGCGGACCCGTTACCCTGCCGCGTCTCCCGCAACGCAGCATTCCAGCATGAGCCCCACTCCCCGGCCCATCAGCCCCCTGTCCTCCCTGATCTTCGCCTCGCGCTGGCTGCAGCTGCCGCTGTACCTGGGCCTGATACTGGCCCAATGCGTCTACGTGTTCCTGTTCGGCAAGGAGCTGTGGCACCTGCTGCACCAGGCCAACGCCATGGGCGAACAGGAAATCATGCTGCTGGTGCTGGGCCTGATCGACGTGGTGATGATCTCCAACCTGCTGGTGATGGTGATCGTGGGCGGCTACGAAACCTTCGTCTCGCGCCTGCGCCTGGAGAACCACCCCGACCAGCCGGAGTGGCTCAGCCACGTCAATGCCAGCGTGCTCAAGGTGAAACTGGCGCTGTCGATCATCGGCATCTCCTCGATCCACCTGCTCAAGACCTTCATCGCCTCCGGCAACCTGGACGGTCTGCCGTTGTGCAGCAGTCCTGATTACATCCTGGCCGTGCAGACCGCGATCAAGACGATTGGCCCGAGCGCCGAAGCCGCGTTCAAGTGCACCACCATGACCTCCACCGGCGTGATGTGGCAGACCATCATCCATTGCGCCTTCATCCTGTCGGCCATCGGTATCGCCTACACCGACAAGCTGATGAGCGGCACGCCCAGCAAGGCGTCGGCGCACTGACACTTGCCGGGCAGCGCCGGCATCGGTCACGATGCCGGCCTGCCCTCGCCGTCCGGCCCCTGGCCGGCCGGGGTGATGCTAGATTGCACACCTGCAGTACCGCCGTGGACGTCGGGAAGCGTCCATCGGCCTCGGCCAGCCTGACCGCATCGGGCCTTACGTACCGTCGTATTCAAAGGGGAGTTGGATGTCGCACGTCAACACGATTGCCACGCTGCGCCGGCTGGCGCCGCTGGCCCTTCTGGTCGCTCTGGCTGCCTGTTCAGGCAAGGACGAACCGGCGCCGGCCGCGCCCGCCGCTGCCCCCGCTGCCGCCCCGGTTGCAGCGCCCGCCGTGTCGGCCAAGGTGCAGTCGATGGGCACCGAGGAACTGCGCGACCTGGCCAGCAAGGCGCTGCGCGAGAACCGCATGTACGCCCCGGCCGGCGACAACGCCATCGAGTACTACCTGGCGCTGCGCGACAAGACCCCGGATGACGCCTCGGTCAAGAGCGCGCTCACCGACCTGCTGCCCTACACCCTGATCGCCGCCGAACAGAGCCTGGGCCGTGAGGACTTCGCCGAGTCGCAGCGGCTGGTCGCGCTGATCGAGAAGGTGGACGCCACCGCACCGGCCCTGCCGCGCCTGAAACAGGGCATCAGCGGCGGCATGCAGACCGCCCTCAAGCGCACCCAGGAAGAGACCGACAAGGTCAAGAAGGACGCCGAGAACCGCACCAAGCAGCTGGCCGACCAGCAGCGCCTGGCCCAGCAGCAGGCGGCCGAAGCCGAAGCGGCCCGCACCATTGCCGCCCAGCAGGATGCCGCGCGCCGCGACGGCGAACGCCAGGACGCCGAGCGCCAGGCCAGCGCCCGCCGCGAGGCCGAGCAGCGCCAGCAGACCGCCGCCGCCCAGCAGGCCGCCGCGGCCCGCCAGGCCGCCGCCCCGGCAGCAGCGGCACCGAGCCTGCGTCCGGTCAGCACGCCGGCCCCGCGCTACCCCGCCGAAGCACTGCGTTCGGGTACCTCCGGCGAAGTGCTGGTGGAAATCACCGTCGGCACCGACGGTTCGGTCACCAACGCCCGCGTGCTGCGCGCCACGCCGTCGCGCGTGTTCGATCGCGAGGCGCTCAACGCGGTCAAGCGCTGGAAGTTCGAGCCGGTGGGCGCCCCGGTGACCACCCGACGTACGCTGGCGTTCGCGCCGGGCGGCTGATCGGTTTCGATACTGGCATGGAGAAGGCCCGGAGCGATCCGGGCCTTTTTTGTTTTCGGCGGCTTCCTTCCACTGGCGCGCCGGCATCGAACCGGCCGCGGGCGACAGCGCCTGCGGGTACTTCACGCGCCGCCGCGATCGCTGGCCGATGAGTCAGTGGCCAGCACCGGGCTGAGCCTGGCCTGCGACACGCAACGTGCGTTCATCGTGGTCTTCCGGCGCGAACGGGGTACCACGCCCATGCGATATGTACGAGGCGAACCGCTGTGAGTGCGTGCCCGGACCGCAGATCGCACAACCTGATCAAGCGATGGGGGCACGCGTCGGTGAGCGGTCGCCACCCTTATTCAAATCGTGGGTGCGGACCAACGCCCCCTCCGATGCTCGACAAGAACGTGGCGAAAACAAGTAGAAATCCGGTGGAAATAAGGCATGCGCCATAGAGATTGGCGAGAGCGAAATCCTTGAGCCCGTGCATGAAAAGTAACCCAGCCAGGATCCACGCAACCACTTTCCAGCCGACCCAGCTCGCGTCAAACAACATGGCGCCCTCATGCGCGTTCCACTCCCACAGGCGCTCACGTACGTGCTGACGAACCGCATGGGCGCGGGCGAACTCGGCCATGAAACGCGGCTCTGGCAACGCAAGCGGATCGTCCACCGAAATGGCGCATTCGAGCTCGATCTTCTGAGGAAACACCGGCGCCGTGCAACTTTTGAAGACCAGCCAACGGCATGCAGTCAACGCGGCGTACAGCGGGAACATCAGCGTGTAGCGCATCGGCAGGAGTGCGGTTCCCATCATCAGACAGACCATCATCCAGTGGTTGCGAAGTGTTGGCAGTGTGGACAGGGTGATGACGCCTTCCGAAGGCGTGGCGAAGGCTTGATCCGGGCCATTCTGCATGTAGCGACAGATGAACTCCCACATCTTGTGAACCTCGGCGTCACCCGTCCAGAAGTGACCCATGGTGAAGGTGTCCATGACCTGCCTGTTTTCGTCAAGCACATGGCAGCGAAGATCACGCAGCTCAGTGTTCTGCCCGCCACATCCCACATGGAAGAACAACGAGGGTGAGTCCCAGGGAACTTCGACCACTCCCCCGGCCCCGTTGTGACGAAAAAAGTAGACCTTCTGCGACCTGCGATTGAACCGCACGGGATAGTACGTGTACTGGAACAAATCATTACGCAGATTGATCCTCCACAAGCGCACGCAGCAGCCGACGAATACCAGGGACATCAAGGCCACAGCGACGATGTTCTCGAGGTCAATTTCCGACTCCACAACGAGCGGTCGCCACGGCAAGGAGAGCGAAGCTACCAGAAAGGCGGCGAGCGCACTGATGCCAGCGAGGGGTGCGAACATCCCCTTGATCTTGAACGTGCGATCAACCATCTCCAGGTACGTCGAGTTGAAACGCGTCATCGCAATGGCGTCGTCTGGACTGACCCCGCGGCGACCTGTGCGCTCCAGTCGATTCTTCAGCTCTGTAGGATAAAGACCTCTATCTATACTGAGCACTGGCTGCCAACCGGTGAACATTGCTACACCTGCTCTCTGTCTGGAATGGGATGCGCCTTGGCGACATGAACGCCGCTACCTACCGCCACATGATCTTTTCCAAGTGGCGCCTGCGTGCACGCTCGTAGATGGCCGGATCGCTGGCGAACTCGGCCATGAAGCGCGGCTCCGGGAGGGCGTAGGGATCATCCGGTGCGATGGCGCACTCTGCTTCGATTTCTGGCGGAAATACCGGCGCTTTGCAGGTCTTGAAGGTAAGCCAGCGACTGAGGGTCAGTGCGCCATAGAAGGGGAAAAGAAGGTTGTGCCGCAATGGGAATAGGTTGGTGCCCATCATCAGGCACACCAGCATCCAGTGGTTGCGGAAGGTGGGCAGTGTGGAGAGCGTGATGACGCGATCCAGCGGGTCGTCGAAGCACGCCTCCGGACCGTCCTGCATGTACCGACAGATCAACGCCCATTCTTCCCGGATGTCCTGGTCGTGATCCCAGAAGTGGCCGATGGTGAAGGTCTGCTGCACTTGACGGTTGCGATCAAGGAGGTGGCAGCGAAGGTCGCGCAGATTGGGGTCCTGGCCGCCACGGCCGATGTGGAAGAAGGCAAAGGGCGACCCCCATGGCACAACCACGACGCCGCCCGGGCCGTTGTGACGGAAGAAGTAGATCTTGCGGGTGAGGCGGTTGAAGCGGACGGGATAGTGGGTGTACTGGAAGAGGTCCATTCGCAACTGAAGGTGCCAGAAGAGTGCGATGCCGCAGCCAGCGATCAACCCTACTGGAATGAAATAGAGGCCAATTTCCAACACCCCATCTTCAAGTTCCACCAGACGTTTCCCTACCATAACCATGGCCAGAAAGAGAAACAGACACAGCGCGCCGTATATCAGTGTCGGGACCATGCCCTTGATTTTGAAAGTTCGATCAACGAACTCCAAATACGTTGAACTGAATCTTGTCATCCCAGCCACGTCATCCGGCGGAGTGCCCATGCATTCGATATCGAGAGCTGCACCTGCTTCGACGGGTTGAATCCCCCTTTCTGTCCTGAATTTTGGGTGCCATCCGGTCCACATACGGTCAAGCCTTCAAGTTGACAAGTTCTGTGGATTGAGAGGTGATATCGGGAAAAACTCCGGTCTTGTTCTTCCCAAAGTGCATGGCTCGATCAAGCCACCTTTCGATCTGATCAGGCTTGAGCCATGCCGCTATGACAGTCACTATCGCGGCGAAAATGAAAAGCACGGTTGCCACGGGGACTAAAGCGCCGAATAGAATCAAGGCAGCGGAGATCATGAGGGCCAACCCACCAGAAATCATGGCAATTCCATACCCTGTGCTGAGCTGCATGTCCTTGTATCCCTCCCATACGGAGAGCGCACCAACTATCACTCCAGCGCCACCACTCAGCCACCGACCTCCAGCCTGCAGCACCGCGGCCCTGGTGCTGGCCTTGAACATCCACCGCCCCATCGGCTCGGCCAACGTCCGCGAAAGCCAGGGCAGCTTCGATCCCATTTCTCCCAGTACGATCGCCGCATCGCCTACCAGCGCGGCCACTCCAGCCGCAAAGTTCGCTTGCAGCAATCCGCGTCCTTCCACAGGAGCCTTGAGAATCTGCTTGTTCAACTCTCCAAGACTGGCTGACATCAGCACCAGCGCGGCAATTCCATAGCCGTAGGAACTGCGGTGCAGGCCAGATACTGTGGTGCGCATAGCGTCGTGCAGGTCCAGGACAGTCAGCGTTCCCATAAGCTGCGCCTGCCGTGCGGGCCCGGCAATCACTGCCTTTGCGTTGAGCGCCTTGAACAGCTTCAGCTGATCCGCGTCTGCCAGGGCTACCATGCCGAACTTGAACCGGCCGCCCTCAATCGTCGCGCTGGATGACGCAATCGACTCAGCCGCAGCCGCGCTGGCTTGCTGCGCCGCATTCAGGCCCGCGCGCCCGGCTAGTGTCATTGCCAACGCCTTTCGTGCGCGCTTTGGCGTGGTGTAACCGGTCAGATCTATCAGCGCCGTGCCTGGCGAGGACGACTGGCCCAGCGCAGTAAGCAGGCCGATCTGCCAACGTGCCGGCAGCGTGCCGACACCGACGGCCGCCATGCTACCGATCTCGTTGCCGACCATGCGCGTCACCGGGCCGGACAACTGTTCCAGCAGGCGCGCCGCGCCTCGGTACATGTCCACCAGCCGCTTCGGGCCGTGGTATCCGCTGACCTGGCCCTTGAGAGGGTTATCGAGCATGCCCTTGAATGCGTTGGACAGTCCGTTCGCCGCCACCATCCAATCGCGCGCGTTCGGCGCGCTGGAGGCTTGTGCCAGCGCATCCTTCCACACTGCGATTAGGCCGTCCTGGTTCCACACCTGGGCACGCAACAGTATTTCATCCGGGTTGAGCGGGTCCCCCTGTTCCAACCGTTCCAGTACGTACTGGAATACCTTGCCGCGAGAGGTAGCATCCTGCAGCAGCGCGGTCACCGCTTCCTGGTACAGAACGCCGCTGGTTGTATCGGTGCTGTCGAAGTTTCCGGTCATGTACTGCTTGAAGCCCGCCGACGACAGCCACGCAATGTAAGCATCGTCCAGTGCGGAGATGGTGTGCTCGTAGAACTTCACCTGCTCGGCTGCATAGGTTTCTTTCAGCCAGCGCGCGTAACCGTCATCCTCGCGCAGGTACTGGCGGTATTTTTTCCAGGATGCGGCACCCAGCTTCAGAACTACATCTTCATCGGCCACGGCGAACACATCATCAGTCCATAGAGGCAGTGATCGCGACATCTGCTCGGCCACGGTGCGCCCGCCGAGCGTAGTAACCAGGCCCCGACCCGCCATCGCGTTTCGCCGACGCCGATGCGTTTCATCCTCCAATGCGCCCTGCTCGATGGCCTCGCGAAGTGCGGTGATCGCAGCAGCGGTCTGCCTTTTCTCCTGGCGCTCCGGTTCGTTCTCCCATTCCAGCAAACGCGTCACCGCCAACTGGTTGAGGTCGGCGATGATGCCCACCGGGTCGTCCAGCGCTACCAGCGCCGGCGCCACCGCCAGCGGGTGGTCCGGGGCGTCCTGGCGTGCCGCCAGCCGCGCCTGGGCACGCAGCAGGTCGAGCTGATGCTGAGCGTACTGCACTCGACCGCTCAGGCTGTGGGCCAGTGCATGCGCGCCGGGCAGCACCTCCATGCGGGGCAGGTTGGTGGCGTCTGGTGTTTTAGGCAGGATTGAATAGGTGTCGACAAGGTGGAATTCCGCCACCTGATCCAACGTCTGGTACAAGCTCGCCATGTGCGGTTGCGGGTTGCCGCTGCCGACCCAGCCGGCCATGTCGATGCGGCGCATGCTGCGCTGCCGGTAGGCGGCGTCCTGGTGGCGGCGCCATACCTTGGCCGTCCACGGAGCCGCGCTGAATGCCAGCCACAGCGTGGTCCCCCACTTCGCATCCGGCAGGACGATGCACTTGCTCATCATCGCGCTGCCGTGCCGCGAGCAACTGGCCGGGGCGTCACCGTTCTGCGGCGGCGGAGAAGTGTCACGGATGTCGAAGGAAGACAGGTCGCCGTGCTCATTGACCTGCCACGCCAGCCACTCGTCGCGCGTCTCGTTGAACGCATATACGTAGCCGCCGCGCAGCAGCCGTAGCGTGTACTGCGCATCGGATGCCGGCAGCACGATGTCCTGTACGCCCGAACCGAAAGGGGCCTGCAACGGAGGTGCCCGCCGCCGTACCTCTGCGTCGGTGCGGGCCACGGCATAGCGCGCCAGCAGGATGGGAAAGCCGAACCTGATGCAGTTGGGGCAGTAGTCGGCAGCGGCGTCGTTCATGCCGCCACCGCAGCCGCAGAGGCGCCGGTTTCCAGCCGGGTAGCCATCGCATAGGACATCCCGTCGCCACGCAACCGCGCCAGCCGCAACGCCACATCGGGCCGATGCCGGAACCCGGGGCCGTGCTGCAGGCGCTGCCGTGCGTAAAGGGACAGGTCCCTGACATCTTCCAGACCGGCATCGCGCGCTTCCAGTACGCCCTCCATCAGCGCGCGCAACGCGCTTCTGCCCCCAGTGGCAGGGTCATCGACCAGATCGCGCAGGCACGCATTGATGACGCCCATCTGCTCAAGGCCCTGCCACTGGTCCGGCTGCAGCAGCAGGCCGAACGGTGCGTGCGCGTCAGGCCGGTGATGGGTGCGCCAGGTGCCGCCGAGCGGCTCGTGCCAGGTCCACGCGTGCACCGGGCCCATCACCTCGGCCATCTGCGCCGGAGTCAACAACCAGCGCAGGTGGCGGAATACGCGGGGATCGTGCACGCGAAACCATACGCGGCCCTTGCCGGGCCGCCACAAGCCCATCAGATGCCGCAGGTGACCTCGCAGGCGCGCTGCGTCGTTGCAGGCCAGCAACGTGCAGAACAAGGGGCGTCCGCGTTCGCGCAGATGCAGCTCGGCACGATCCAGTACCTCCAGCCGCCGATCCCAGGACAGTGTATCCAGCGCCACCAGCAGCGGCGGCTGGCGCAGATACCCACCCAGTTCCACCGGCTCCAGCGGCTCGCAGGAGAGATCGGCAAAGCAGGCGGCGGCCACCTGGGTGGGGTCGATGATGGCGTGGGTCTGCGCAAGGAAGGTGCGATGGCCCATGTCGATAGGCGCGTTGACGTGCGTGTCCAGGTCCATTGGAACTCTGCATCGGTGGATGCAGGCAGGCTACGAGGGGCACGGGGGTGTAGCGAAGAGCCAGAACCGACAATGCGTCGCGGGCTTCACAGTTTTTCTATTTCGATTTGTAGATTACTCGCGAGCTTCCATATGACATGCCTACACGTGCCACGGACATCCAACGCTCCACAGCGCTGCGAAAGGTCAGTGCGCGATGACACGCTGCGCATGACGGATGCGCAGCGCAGGCAACGAGTCACCGGTACTGTTCCACCAATTGCCGCAGCGCTGCATCTTTCGGCACCAGCACGTCGAACAGGCCCAGGGCGTGCAGCCCGGGCAGCAGCGCCAGCAGATCGTGTTTGGCGGCGTTGCGCGCTGCCGCGTCCTGATCGGCATCGAGCAGGATCGTCGCATTGGCCAGAAACGCGCCCACGCTTCCCTTGCGCACGGTGATGCCGGCGCGTTGCACATGGTTGTGATCGTCCGGCAGCAGGTCTTCAGGTCGCATCGGGGCAGGCTCCAAGTGGGGAACGCCAGTATCCACGCGTAACGGCGGCGGTTCTGTCGTATAACTGCCATCTGATATGGCAGATCCGACACATCCCGCCCTGCTCGACCCAGCGCTGGCCGATGCGCCCGCGGGCCCGCTGCTGTTCGCTGCCCGCACGATCCCGCGTGGTGGCAAGGCCGGTCCACGGCGCACATCGCGCCACCAGCATGCGCGTGGGCAACTGCTGGGCGCCGACAGCGGCCTGATGCAGATCGACGTGGGGGCCACGCACTGGCTGTTGCCGGCCGGCCACTTGGCTTGGATTCCGCCTGACCTGCCGCACGCGTTGCTGGCGCCACAGGGCTTCGAGGGGTGGAGCCTGTACTTCAACGCGGCCGCCAGCGCGCTGCTGCCCGACCAGCCCCGGATCCTGGCACCGGGCCCGCTGCTGCAGGCCGCCATCCAGCGCGCGCAACAGTGGCCGCCCGGTCCGTTGGATGCTGCACAGCGACGTCTCGCAGGGGTGATCGTGGATGAGATCGCCACCCACCCGACGTTGCCGTTGGCCCTGGCACACCCGCAGGATCGACGCTTGCGACGCGTGGCCAGCGCGTTCGCCGCCCACCCCGAGGACAACCGCAGCGTCGAGCACTGGGCAGCGTTCGCCGGCCTGTCCAGCCGCACGCTCACCCGCCAATGGCAGCGCGAAACCGGTATGGGGCTGTCGCGCTGGCGGCAACGGCTGCGGGTGCTGCATGCGCTGCCCCGGCTGGCGGCGGGTGACACGGTCACGCGTACCGCGTTGGCGCTGGGGTATGAGACCACCAGCGCGTTCATCGCGGTATTCAAGCGCGAACTGGGCGATACACCGGCGCGATACGCGCGGGATGCACGCGGATGAGAGCGGCCGACGGGGCGATGGCGCACTCGCCATCGCCCCGGTGTGCTCAGCCCGAAATGGCCAACCGCTCCTGGTGGTAACGGCGCACCGCTGCATACCACAGCACCGCGGCAAGGCCGAAGCCGGCGGCCAGATAGACGGCCCACATCTGCATGCTGATCGCCTCGTGGCGGATGATCTTCAGCAGCATTTGGTTCTGCGCCAGGAACGGCACCGCGAACTGCCACAGCTCGCTCTTCAGCGGGTACACCATCAGCGCGTAGCCGGGCAGCATCGGCAGCAGCATCAGCCAGGTCATGTGGCTCTGGGCTTCCTTCATGCTCTTGGCCGCCGCCGACAGGAAGGTCAGCAGCGAGGTGCCGATGAACAGCATCGGCAGCATGATCAGCAGCATCTGCAGCATCGGCAGGAAGCCCATGTTGAGCTGTCGTCCCGCCCCGCTGCTGGAGAGCTGCGCGCTCAGTTTGAACGCGAGCAACGTCAGTAGCAGCGACGCCATGCCCACCACGCAGGCGGCGACGATCTTGCCGCTGACAATCGCGCTGCGGGAGGCCGGGGTGGCCAGCAGCGGTTCCAGCGACTGGCGCTCGCGCTCACCGGCGGTGGTGTCCATCACCAGGTAGGCACCGCCCAGGAACGAGGTGATGGTCAGCAGCACCGGCAGCAGGAACGAGAGCACCTGGCCGCGTTTTGCTTCGGCAGTGGCCAGGTCCTGGGTGGCCAGATCCAGCGGCCGCGCGACCTGGGCGTCCACGCCACGGGCGAGCAGGCGCAGCGCACCCACCTGCTGGTTGTAGCCGGCCAGCGCGGTCTGCAGGCGCATGCTGGGGATGTCGGCGGCGCGGCGGGTGCTGTCCTTGACGATCTCCACCAGCGCCGGGCGGCCGTCGGCCCAGTCCTTGCCGAAGTCCGGGCTGATCCGCAGCGCGACGTCGATCTGCTGGTCGCGGATGGCTGCGGTCAGGTCCTTGGGCGCATCAACCGCGTTGAGCCCCTGCGCGGCCAGGAAGCGCACCAGGTTGGGGGCGTTCTCGCGGCCGATGGTGGCGATGTCCAGCGGTTTGTCGATCTGGGTCTTGACCCGGCTTTCGGCCAGCTTGCCCATGCCCAGGATCAGGATGGGATACAGCAGCGGGCCCAGCAGCAGGGTAAGAGCGAGGGTGCGGCGGTCGCGGGACAGATCGCGCAGTTCCTTGCGCATCACGGTCAACAACGTGCTCAACGAACTCATGCGTGCAATCCTTCTTCCGAACCGATCACCTTGACGAAGGCATCTTCCAGGTTGTCTTCCCCGGTCTGTGCACGCAGCTCATCGGCGCTGCCGGCCGCCATGACCGTGCCGTGGGCGATGATCACGATGCGATCGCACAGCGCGGCCACCTCCTGCATGATGTGGCTGGAGAAGATCACGCAGCGGCCCTCGTCGCGCAGGCCGCGCAGGAAGCCGCGCAGCGCACGCGTGGTCATCACGTCCAGGCCGTTGGTGGGTTCATCCAGGATCACGTTGCGCGGGTCGTGCACCAGCGCGCGGGCGATGGCGGTCTTGGTGCGCTGGCCCTGCGAGAAACCGTCGGTCTGGCGGTCCAGGATGTCGTCCATGTCCAGCGCCTTGGACAGCACCTGGGTGCGCGCGCGGATCTGCGCGGCGCTCATGCCGTGCAGCTGCCCGAAGTAAGCGATGTTTTCGCGGGCAGTCAGGCGCTTGTACACGCCACGCGCGTCGGGCAGCACGCCCAGCCGGCGGCGCACCGCGACCGCGTCGGCGGACGCATCGATGCCATCCACCAGCACGCGGCCCTGGTCGGGCGTCATCAGCGTGTACAGCATGCGCATGGTGGTGGTCTTGCCGGCGCCGTTGGGGCCGAGCAGGCCGGTGATCTGGCCGTCCTCGGCCTGGAAGCCGACGTTCTCCACCGCCTTGATCAGGCCGGTCTTTGTCTTGAAGGCTTTGTGCAGGTTCTCGGCGACGATCATGGTTCCCATCCGTTGAACGAGGTGAAGGCCGGCACCGGGCTCAGCGAGTCCAGGCAGGTGGCATCAAGCGATTTGGCGTCCGCTTTGTCCATGAACTGGCCCAGCAGGCGCGGCATGCAACCGGCGTTGAGGGTGCCGTGGCCCTGGCCCTTGGCGATCAGGTGGCGGCCGTTGGGCAGCGTCTTGAGCACCTGCTCGGCGTAGCGCGGCGGGGTGACCGGATCGAACTGGCCCGACAGCAGCAGTACCGGTAGGTCGCTCTTCAGCGGCGCGGTGAAATCCTTCGGGCGCGTGCCCACCTTCCAGCCCGGGCAGGCGGCGAAGAACATGCGCGCCACCTCCGGACCAAGCAGGCGATCACTGGCGGCCGGCTCCTGGTAGCGGTCGGCATCCTCGGCGCAGATCACCGACCACTGCATGCCACGGTTCATCTGCACGCCCAGCGAGCGGCTGGCCATGCTGCTCAGCGACATCAGCGGGGCGTAGCGGCCATGCGCGGCTTCATCCAGCACCACCGGCAGCAGCGAGGACAGCTCGGGCATGTAGGAGAACATGAAGGCCAGGCCGGTGACCGAATCGGACGTCAGCACATCGCGCTTGGTTTCGGCGGTACCGGGGTCGCGGTACTCGACCTCGACCGGGGCCTTGGCCAGCGCGTCCATCACGTTCTTGAGCTGGGTGCGCGTATCGACCGGGAAGCGCTTGGCGCAGGCGGCATCCTTCCTGCACTGCGCCGCCTGCAGGTCGATGGCGGCTTCAAAGGTGTTGGCGAAATCACCGCCCACCACCACGTCGTTCGGGGCCACCCCGTCGATCACCACCGCACGGGTGTGCTGCGGGTAGTGCGCGGCGTACTGCTGGGCCACGCGGGTGCCGTAGGACCCGCCGATCAGGTTGATCTTGTCCACGCCCAGCGCCGCACGCACGGTGTCGATGTCGGCGATGGCCTGGGTGGTGGTGTAGAAGCGGGTGTCGGCGCGGCTGGCCAGCGATGTCGCGCACTGCGCGGCGAAGTCGGCAATGGCCTGGGGGGTCGGGGCGATGGTGTCGTCCAGCGCCATTTCCTTGCCGTCGGCCCCCACGCAGGTGAGCGGGTTGGATTTGCCGGTGCCGCGCTGGTCGACCAGGATGATGTCGCGCTGCTTGCGCACTTCGCGCAACGCCACGTTGATCACCGCGGCCACTTCGGTCGCTGCCTGGCCCGGTCCACCGGCCAGGAAGAACACCGGGTCGCCCTTGCCCTCGCCTTCGTTGCTGGTATCCAGCCAGGCGATGTTCAACCCGATCTTGCGGCCGTCCGGCGCGGCCGGGTTCTCGGCCACCTGCAGGGTGGCACATTGCGCTTCCACGTTGTCGCTGGCCTGGGTGCTGGTCAGCGTGCACGGCTTGAACGTCAGGTGTCCGTACTGACGTTGCGCGGCTTCCGGGGTGGCCTCCGGTGTGGCCTGGCAGGCGGCCAGCAGCAGCAAGGCTGCACCGGTCGCCAAGGGACGGCAGGAAACTCGCATGTTCGATCGCATCCTGGATTGAAGGGTCTCAGCATGCCATGACGAAGGGGCGCGCTGGATGTGACCAGCGCGGTACCGGCGGCACGGGCGGCGTGCGCCGGCCAGGCTCAGGCAGGCAGTGGCACCGCGCTGACGGCGCGGTCGCGGCCGTCGGCCTTGGCCTGGTAGAGCGCCCGGTCGGCGGCGGCCAGCAAGGCCGGCAGGTCGTGCGCGCCGGTGCCGACAGCCACCCCGATGCTGGCGGTGACCGTGACCGGCATGTCACCCACGTAGGCGGGGTGCGCCTGCAGCTGCGCGCGGATGTAGGCGGCGTGTTGAAGGGCCCGGGCATGGTCGGCGCCCGGCAGCAGCACCACGAACTCCTCGCCGCCGTAGCGGCCCAGCAGCGGCTGCTGGGTCGCGAGGCAGCTGGCCAGGACCGTGGCGAAGTGGTGCAGCACCTGGTCGCCCGCGATATGCCCCCAGCGGTCGTTGACCTGCTTGAAGTGGTCCACATCCAGCAGCAGCAGTGCCAACGGCTGCTGTTGCCGCTGGCACTGCAGCAGGCACGCCTGGCCATCAGCCAGCACCGCGCCGCGGTTGAGCAGGCCGGTGAGCCCGTCGGTGCGTGCCGCGCGGCGCAGGTCGACCAGCATCTTCTCCACCAGCAGCAGCACCAGCGCAAAGCAGCGGGCCAGTTCCAGGAAGATGCCCGCCAGGTAGGTGGCGAACATCGGCGCGCCGGCCCGGAAGATGTCCTGCCCGGCATCGGGCGCCACCGGCAGCCACAGCCGCACCAGGTACACCACCGCTTCGGCCCCGAAGATGGCCGCGGCCAGCCAGCAGCTGGTGCGCTGCTCGGGCGGTGCATGGCGCACCAGCATCCAGGCCATCCAGCTGTTGATCAGCACCGCGAACAGGCTGGCCACGTTGAGCCGGACCGCCAGGTTCGGGAACGGCACCACGAACACCACGATGCCGGCCACGTAGGCCCCGGCCAGCAGGGCCGGCTGCCAGGCCGGCAGCCGCCGCTGCAGGTGGCGGGCCACGCCGTACAGCATCAGCACCGCCGACAGCGCCAGTACGGCGTTGCCGAAGATCACCAAAGGCACGACGGGCAGCTGGGCGCGCAGCGCCACCGAGGTCAGGCTGAGCGCCAGCAGCCACAGGCTGGCCGTCCACAGGCGCAGCGCCGGTTGCCCGCGCAGCACCAGCAGCAGCAATGAAAAGCCCAGCGCAATGCCCAGGCACAGCAGGTAGCCGAGCACGGCGACGGTGGGGAAATCCAGGGACATGCGGCCTCGCGCCTCAGAGCAGCGCGCGCATCTTAGCGCGCGCCGCGGCCTGGCAAGGCCGTCCCGGCCTCGACAACGCTCCCTGTGTTCTGAGACGCGCTGCCCAGACGCGGATTGATGCCCATCCCAACGCGCGTCAACTGCAACCATTCCGATTCGGAATTCCCTGACGGCGCCAGATACTCGACGGACCGCACCCCAACGCCGGCGCCGCTGGCCACCCGGGCGTGCCATCCCCCTTGGCCTATGGAGATACCATGACCCCTCGACACTCCCTTTCCCTGATCGCGCTGTCACTGGCCGTCGGCGCCGGCGCGGCCAGCGCGCCGGCGCATGCCCACGGCACCATGACCACGCCGATCAGCCGGGTGTACGCCTGCTTCCAGGGCAACCCGGAAAACCCGACCAACCCGGCCTGCGCCGCCGCCAAGGCAGTCGGTGGCGCGCAGGCGTTCTACGACTGGGCGGGCATCAACCAGGCCCACGCCAACGGAAATCACCAGGCGGTGGTGCCGGATGGGAAGCTGTGCAGTGGCAACAACCCCACCTTCCGTGGCTTGGACCTGGACCGCAGCGACTGGCAACGCACGCCGATCCAGGCCGATGCCAATGGCCGCTTCACCTTCGTGTTCAAGGCCTCGGCACCGCATGTCACGCGTGACTGGCAGTTCTTCGTCACGCGCGAGGGCTGGCAGCCGGGTGCGCCGATGGGCTGGGGCGACCTGGAAAAGTTCTGCACGCTGGGCAACACGCCGTTGTCGCCCGATGGTACTTACAAGCTCGAATGCCAGCTGCCCAAGCGCAGCGGCCCGCATGTGATCTACAACACCTGGCAGCGGGCCGATTCGGGCGAGGCGTTCTATACCTGCATGGATGTGCGCTTCGACGGCGACGGCGGCACGCCCCCGCCGGGTTGGCAGGACGCCGGCCCGCTCACCGCACGGGGCGAACTGCCGGTGGGCACCGAGCTGTCGCTGCGCGTGTTCACCAGCGCAGGGCAGGACGTGGAAACGGTGCAGGCCACGCTGGCCAGCGGCCAAACCGCCCCTGCGCAGTGGCCGCTGCAGTTGGCCCGGCAGGTCAATGCCCGCGCCACTCACGCCCGGGTGGGGGTGATGCGCGATGGGGTGGTCACGCCGATCGCCTCGGCCACCGACAACCGCGTGTATCTTTCGGCCGGCCACCGGTTCCAGCTGGACGTGCGGACGCCGGAGCTGCCACCGCCGGACGGTGACTACGATTTCGTCTACCCCGCCGGCATCGGCAGCTACATTCCGGGCCAGACCGTGGTGAAGGGCAGCGATGGCCAGTTGTACGCGTGCCGGCCGTTCCCTGAAGGCGCCTGGTGCAACACCGACGCCGACGCCTACCGCCCCGGGACCGGATCGGCCTGGCGCGACGCCTGGATTCCGTACTGAGTGCAGCACCGGGGGCGGCGTTGGCTGCCCCCGGTCAGCGCAGCGGGCCTACTTGCTACTGACGTACTTCTCGCGCCGCACCTGCGGGGTCGGCAGGCCGGCGTCCTTCAACGCCTCGAAGGTGGCGTCGACCATGTCCGGGTTGCCACACAGGTAGGCGATGTCGGTGGCCGGGTTCGGGGCGAATTCGGCCAGATGCTGCTGCACGTAGCCGTGGCGCACGTCCGGATGCGGGTTCTCCGGCAGCTCGCGCGACAGGCACGGCACGTAGCGGAAGCCCGGGTGGGCGGCCGCGAAGGCATAGAAGTCGTCGCTGTAGAGCAGCTCGGTGGGGGTGCGGGCGCCCTGCAGCAGCACCACCTCCACCCCGCGCTCGGCCATGGCGGTGGCCAGCAGCGGCAGCATCGACCGGTACGGGGTGACCCCGGTGCCGGTGGCGATCAGCAGGTAGCGGGCGTTGTGGTCGCCCGGCTGCAGGCAGAACCGGCCAAACGGGCCGCTGGCGGTGACGTGGCCGCCGATATCCAGGCCCTCGAACAGGGCCGTGGCGGCGCCGCCGGGGACGAAGCTGACCGCGATATCGACCGCTTCGCCCGCGCCGAGGGCGTGGTTGTGAATGGTGGCCAGCGAGTAACTGCGCTTGGTGGCGGTGCCGTCGGCGTACTCGAAATGGACCTGGATGAACTGGCCGGGCTGGAAATCCAGCGGCTGGCCGTCATCACGCAGGAACTGGTAGTGGCCGACGGTCGGGGCCAGCATGCGCCGGTCGACCAGTTTGAGGGGGAATTGAACAGGCACGGCTTTTCGGGACAGTGTGTAGCCGGGGCAAGCCCTCGGGGTCTTCTATAATAGCCCCTCCCCGCCCCTATCCAGCGCCAGCCCATGGGCGCGAAGGCAAGAGCTTGGCTTCCCAGAACACTCCCGCGTCCACCGCCGCCCCCGCCCTGCGGGTGCGCGACCTCCGCAAGACCTACGACAACGGCACCCAGGCCCTGAAGGGCGTCTCGCTGGACGTGGCCCCGGGCGACTTCTTCGCCCTGCTGGGCCCCAACGGCGCCGGCAAGTCGACCCTGATCGGCATCATCAGCTCGCTGGTGAACCTCAGCGAGGGCCAGGTCGAGGTGTTCGGCAGCGACCTGGTGCGCAACCGCAGCGCCACGATGCGCCTGATCGGCCTGGTACCGCAGGAGATCAACTTCAACCTGTTCGAAAAGCCCTTCGACATCCTGGTCAACTACGCCGGCTTCTATGGCGTGGCCCGTGCCGAGGCCGAGAAGATGGCCGAAGAGGAGCTCAAGCGCGCCCACCTGTGGGAAAAGGCGCAGGTGATGAGCCGCACGCTGTCCGGCGGCATGAAGCGCCGGCTGATGATCGCCCGCGCCATGATGACCCGCCCGCGCCTGCTGATCCTGGACGAGCCCACTGCCGGGGTGGACATCGAGATCCGCCGCGACATGTGGCGGGTGCTCAAGGAGATCAATGCCGCCGGCACCACGATCATCCTGACCACCCACTACCTGGAAGAAGCCGAGCACCTGTGCCGCAACCTGGCCATCATCAACCACGGCCAGATCGTCACCCAGGGGCCGATGCGTGAGCTGCTGGCCAAGCTGGACGTGGAGGGCTTCCTGTTCGACATCGACGGCAGCCTGCCGGCCGAGCTGCCGGTGATCGAAGGCGCCACGCTGATCGCCACCGACGGGCACACGCTAGACGTGGACATGCCGCGCGCGATGGACCTCAACCGGGTATTTGAAGCCTTGAACGCCGCCGGTATCCGGGTGCGTTCGATGCGGACCAAGAGCAACCGCCTGGAGGAGCTGTTCGTGCGCCTCACCGGCAACCAGGAGAATGCGGCATGAGCACCACCCCTACCCCGGTCCTGACCGACGGCCAGCGCAACCGGATCGCGTTGATGACGATCGTGCGCCGCGAAGTGGCGCGCATCCTGCGCATCTGGGGCCAGACCCTGGTGCCGCCGGCGATCACCATGACCCTGTACTTCCTGATCTTCGGCGGCCTGATCGGCTCGCGCGTGGGCGACATGGGCGGCTACACCTACATGCAGTTCATCGTGCCGGGCCTGGTGATGATGAGCGTGATCCAGAACAGTTACGGCAACATCAGTTCGTCATTCTTCGGCGCCAAGTTCGGCCGCCACGTGGAAGAACTGCTGGTCAGCCCGATGCCGAACTGGGTGATCCTGTGGGGCTATGTGTCCGGTGCGGTGCTGCGCGGGCTGATGGTCGGCGTGATCGTGCTGATCATCGCGATGTTCTTCACCCCGGTGCGTATCCCGCATCCGCTGGTGACGCTGACCACGGTGCTGCTGGGCGCGACGATCTTCTCGCTGGCCGGCTTCATCAACGCGGTGTACGCGAAGAAGTTCGATGACGTGGCGATCGTGCCGACCTTCATCCTGACCCCGCTGACCTACCTGGGCGGCGTGTTCTATTCAGTGAAGCTGCTGCCGACGTGGGCGGAGGCGGCGACGCACGCGAACCCGATTTTCTACATGGTCAATGCATTCCGTTACGGGCTGCTGGGGACCAGTGATGTGCCGCTGTGGGTGGCGTATGCGCTGATGATCGGCTTCGTGGTGGCGCTGACGGCGCTGGCGTTGTGGCTGCTCAAGCGCGGCGTGGGCATGCGGAGCTGAGGGGTGTTTTGCCGGGCCTGCGGCCCGGCGGCCCGCTTTACTGCCACTGCCACTGCCAGAGCTGGAGCAACTGCAATAGCAACTGCGGCTCTGGGTTGAAATGGGGGCAGGCGGGGTGTGTGAGTCCGCGGGGGACGCCGCGAGTACGTCCCTGTAGGCTCGGTCGCGCCATCCATGGCGCTCACGCCCCCGCAAACTCACACACCCCGCCTTCGATAGTTTCCCGGTGACGGCAGGGGAACAGCGACGACGGTTGCGGGGTTCCGGTAGTGCCGGCCGCTGGCCGGCAACCTCGCGGAAATGATCGTTCCTGTGGAGCCGGGCTTTTGCCCGGCTCTTTTCGTATGCGGTTGGACGAACTGTGAGAATGTGGGAGAGAGATTTGGAGGGACGTCGTGCCTTGAATCGATCTCGCCCATCCGCGAAAGGCGCTACGCCAACCGCCACATAACGCCCTGCGGGTAGTGAAAAACTCCGGCACAATCGCAGGGTGAATCCCCCAACTGCAGTGAGCGTGCGATGCGTATCCTGATCCTCGGCGCCGGTGGTACCGGTGGTTATTTTGGTGGTCGGCTGGCCCAGGCCGGTGTGGATGTGACGTTCCTGGTGCGCCCGGCGCGCGCGGCGCAACTGGCGGCCGAGGGGCTTGTGATCCGGAGTCCGGTGGGCGATGCGACGTTCCCGGTCAAGCACGTCATCGCCGAGGCGCTGCCCGCGCTGGCGGCGGCCGAGCCGTTCGATCTGGTGATTCTGAGCTGCAAGGCGTACGACCTGGACAGCTCGATCGAGGCGATTGCCCCGGCGATGGGGCCACGTACGACGCTGCTGCCGATCCTCAACGGGCTGCACCACTACGCGGCACTGGATGCCCGCTTCGGGCGCGATGCGGTGCTGGGCGGGCTGTGTTTCATCAGCGCGACCAAGGCCGCCGATGGTGCGGTACTGCATCTGGCACCGGCGGCCAAGCTGACCTTCGGCGAGCGCGACGGTACCGGCAGCAGCGCGCGGGTGTTGGCGCTGGCGGCCGCGTGCGTGCAGGCGAACGTGGACCACGTGGCCAGCGATGCGATCGGGCAGGAGCAGTGGATCAAGTACACGTTCCTGACCACCCTGGCGGCGGCGACGTGCCTGATGCGCGCCGACGTGGGCACGATCGTGGCCACCGACGACGGCGCGGCGATCGTGCGTGGCCTGTATGACGAATGTCTGGCCGTGGCCGATGCCGCAGGCGAGCCGATTCCGGCCAAGGCGCGCGAGATCGCGCTGACGGCCACCACGCAGCCCGGCTCGGCGTTGAAGGCGTCCATGCTGCGCGATCTGGAAGCGGGCCAGCAGGTGGAGGCCGAGCAGATCGTGGGCGACATGCTGGCGCGTGCACGCGCCGCCGGGCAGGCCGCGCCGCTGCTGGCGGTGGCCTACAGCCACCTGCAGGCCTACCAGCGCCAGCGCGGCGCCTGAGCATGCACACCGCTGCGCCGGCGCACGTGCTGGTGCTGGGCCTGGGCTACAGCGGGCGGCACCTGGCTGCCCTGCTCCAGGCCCAGGGCATCGCGTGCAGCGGCACCGTGCGCGACCCCGGCACGGCCCCCGATGACGGGCTGACGCGGTATCGGCTGGCCGAAGGCGTGCCGGTTGATGAGGAGCTGCGCGCGGCGCTCCGGCGCGCGGACGCGATCGTGTGCAGCGTGCCGCCGGAGGACGCGGGCGACCCGGCGCTGCGCCTGCTCGCCGATGCACTGCGCGACAGCCCCGCGCTGCGCTGGGTGGGTTATCTGTCCTCGACGGCGGTCTACGCCGACCGCGACGGCGGCTGGGTGGACGAACAGGCCCGTGCCGATGCGGACGACGCCACCGCCCTGCGACGGCTACGCGCCGAGCAGCAGTGGCGCGCGTTCGCGCAGGCACGCGGTATCGCCTCGGCGGTGTTCCGCCTGCCCGCCCTGTACGGTCGGGGGCGCAACGCACTGGTGCAGCTGGCGCAGGGCAAGGCCCGGCACGTGGTACGGCCCGGGCTGGTGTTCAACCGGCTGCATGTAAAAGACCTGGCCGCTGCGGTGCTGGCGGCGATGCGGCGTGCGCAGGGCCACGCGCTGTATCTGCCGGCCGACGACGAGCCGGCCCCGCCCCAGGACGTGCTGGCGCATGCCGCCTTGCTGAGTGGCCTGCCGTTGCCCGCCGCGCAGGCCTGGGATGACCCGGCCGTCCCCGCCTCGTTGCGTCGCTTCTACGCCAGCAACAAGCGCATCGACAGCCGCGGCACACGCGCGGCGTTGCAGTGGCAGCCCCGCTTCGCGACCTACCGCGACGGTCTCGCCGACGCCTGGGCAAACGGCGACGGCCGCCGGTAACCCACGACCGTTGGTCGTGGGGGATGTATCAGGCCGCGTCAGGCAACCGGAAAAACGCACGCGTGGCCGCCGTCGCGTTGGCGGCCGTGGTCTCCACGTCTTCGCCCCGATCGCGCGCCAGCTCCTCGACGATGTGCGACAGGAACATCGGCTCGTTGCGGCGGTCCTTGGGCATCGGCTTGAGCGAGCGCGGCAGCAGGTACGGCGCGTCGGTTTCGATCATCAGGCGGTTGGCCGGGATGTGCTTCACCAGCTCGCGCAGGTGGCCGCCACGGCGTTCATCGCACAACCAGCCGGTGATGCCGATGTACCAGTCCTGGTCCAGGTAGTCGAACAGCTCCTGGCGCTTGCCGGTAAAGCAGTGCACCACCGCCGCGCCCAGTCGGCCGTCGAAGTTCTTCATCTGCGCCATGAAATCGGCGTGCGCATCGCGCTGGTGCAGGAACAGCGGCTTGCGCGCGCCATCGGCAGCCACCACGTCGGCCGCCAGCTGCAGCTGGCGCTCGAAGGCGCGGTGCTGGGCCGGGCGCGGGGCGAAATCACGGAAGTAATCCAGCCCGCACTCGCCCACCGCCACCACTTCGGCATGCGCATGCAGCGCGCGCATGTCCGCATCGCATTCGTCGGTGTATTCCACCGCGTGATGCGGGTGCACGCCGGCGGTGGCATACAGGAAGCCGGGATGCTGGCGTGCCAGTTCCAGCGCCATCGGCGAATGCTCGCGGCTGGCCCCGGTGATGATCATCTGTGCCACCCCCGCCTCGCGGGCACGCGCCAGCACGGCGTCGCGGTCGCGGTCGAAGGAGTCGTGGGTGAGGTTGGCGCCGATATCGATCAGTTGCATGGGGGAGCTACAAGGCAGGTAACCCGCGCATTGTAGCTGCCCCCGCGCAGGCTCACTCCGGATCCGGCCCGGTGAGCAGCCGCTGCACCAGTTCACGCGACAGGCCTGTCAGCACGATCCGGTCGCCGTCGCGCATCACGGTGATGAACGGGTAGCCATCGCGTTCGAGGGTGTCGGCCGGCAGGGGGCTGGCGTCGAGCATGCCATTCTCGGGAATGCGCAGATACCAGACTTCCGCGCACAACGCAGAGAACGCCGGCAGCGGTTCCGGGTAGGTGCCGCCCCGGCCCGCCACCTCGGCGGTCTTCAACAACGCCAGCAGGCGCGGCAGCAGGTCGTCGTGGGGCGTAGCGTCATCGTGGCCTAGCGAGGCGCCCAGGGTCTCGGGGGCGGTGCTCATGCTGAACAAGGTCGCGGTGGCGCGCGAGCGCGGCACCAGGCTCGTGCGAAGGGTCAGGCCCTGGCCCTTCCAGAGCGCCTCGCTGGCACCGTGCAGGAACGGCTGGAGGTCGTGGTCGAAGCGCTTCAGCCACGCGTCGTACTGCAGGCGCGCCGCGTCCAGGTTCCAGAGCGGCAGCGCGCATTGCGCACCCGGTGCCTGGCGCTGCCAGCGCTCGGGAATCCCCACGGCCGCGCATTCGCGGCACACCAGCTCGGTGTCGGTCGGGCCCTCGAAGTGCAGGCTGGGCGCTTGGGCGTTGGCGCAGTCGTCACTGTCGAGCAGCAGGCGAAAGCCCGTGGTCCCTGCGCAACGCACCAGCGTGTTGCTGTGCATGCCCAATGTGCTGCGGCCGAACTGCGAGAGCCAGACAAAGGCGCGGTCGTCGGCCAGCTGCAGGCTGGGGTAGAGCGGCTCGCGCAACGTGCCATCGGCCACCGCGCGTCGGATCGCCGCCTCGTTGTCCAACCCGGCAGGCAGGTAGCGGGCATCCAGCGTGGGCTGCAGCAGCATCGCCAGCGGGTGGCCGTCGTAGGGCATGTGCAATCCCTCGCCCATGTCCCCGGCCGGTGCTGCGGCGAGAGTGGCGGCGCTGACCGACGCCAACGGACCGATGAGAACCAGCGACAACAACAGGCGAGCCAAGCGCGACATCTACACATCCGGGTACGGCGGGGCGGCACAGGGAAGCATGCCGGCCGGCGGCTGGCAATTGGCCCGCGCTGCAGACACCGTATCCTTGCGTCATGAATGCCCCGATTTTCCCCATCTCCCCGCTGCTGCCGCAGATCCTGGACCAGCTGGCCGGCCACGCGCGCCTGGTGCTGGAAGCGCCACCCGGCGCCGGCAAGACCACCCAGGTGCCGTTGGCCCTGCTCGACGCGCCGTGGCTGCAAGGCCGCAAGATCATCATGCTGGAGCCCCGCCGGGTGGCCGCGCGCAGCGCCGCGCAGTTCATGGCGCGACAGCTGGGCGAAGAGGTGGGCGACACCGTCGGCTACCGCATCCGTTTCGAGAACAAGGTGTCGGCCCGCACCCGCGTCGAAGTGGTCACCGAAGGCATCCTGACCCGGATGCTGCAGGACGACCCGATGCTCGACGGCGTGGGCGCGCTGCTGTTCGATGAATTCCACGAACGTCATCTGGCCGCCGACCTCGGCCTGGCGCTGGCGCTGGACGTGCAGGCGCAGCTGCGCGAGGACCTGCGCATCGTGGTGATGTCGGCCACGCTGGATGGCGAGCGCCTGGCGCAGTTCCTGGCGGCACCGCGGTTGAGCAGCGCGGGCCGCAGCTTCCCGGTGGCGATCAGCCATTTCCCCGCCCGTCGCGAGGAATCGCTGGAAGCCCAGGCGCGGCGCGCGGTGGAACAGGCACTGGCCGAACATCCCGGCGATGTACTGGTGTTCCTGCCGGGCCAACGCGAGATCGCGCGCACCCAGGCCGCGCTGGAGCAGGCGCTGCCGGCCACGGTGCAGGTGCTGCCGCTGCACGGCGAGCTGCCGGTGGAACAGCAGTCGCGGGTGCTGCAACCCGACCCGCAGGGCCAGCGCCGCGTGGTGCTGGCCACCAACGTGGCCGAATCCTCGGTCACGTTGCCGGGGGTGCGCGTGGTGATCGATGCCGGGCTGGCGCGCGAGCCGCGCTACGACCCCAACAGCGGCTTCGCACGGCTGGACGTGGTGAGCATCGCGCAGGCGTCGGCCGACCAGCGCGCCGGGCGTGCCGGACGTGTGGCCGAGGGCTGGGCATGGCGGCTGTGGCCGCAGTCGCAGCGGCTGGAGGCACAGCGCCGGCCGGAGATCGCGCAGGTGGAATTGACGTCGCTCGCGTTGGAACTGGCCGCGTGGGGCAGCGATGACCTGCGCTTCGTCGACCCGCCGCCGGTGGGCGCGCTGGCCGCCGCGCGCGAGCTGCTGCAGCGGCTGGGTGCGATGAGCGACAGCGGCGGGCTGACCGCGCTGGGCCGGCGCATGCTCACCCTGGGCACGCACCCGCGGCTGGCGGCGATGCTGCTGGCCGCCAACGGCGGCAGCGAGCAGGCGCTGGCGTGCGACCTGGCCGCGCTGGTGGAGGCACGCGACCCGCTGCGTCAGGGCGGTGACGCACTGGCCGCGCGATGGCGCGCGTTGGCAGCGTTCCGCCACGGCCGCGCGCCGCACGATGCCAACCGCGGTGGGCTGGCCACCATCGATGCCGCCAGCAAGCAGTGGCGGCGACGCCTGCGCTGCGACGCCGCGCCGCCTACGTCGGTGGAGGCACACCAGCTCGGCGACCTGCTGGCCCACGCCTTCCCCGACCGGATCGCCGCGCGCCACCCCACCGATCCGCTGCGCTACCTGCTGGCCAACGGGCGCAGTGCGCGCCTGTTCGATCCGAGCGATCTGCGCGGCGAACCGTGGCTGGTGGCGGTGGAACTGCGCTATGAGGCGCGCGACGCGTTGCTGCTGCGCGCCGCGCCGGTCGACGAGAACCGGCTGCGCCGCGACTTCCCCGCCCGCTTCACCCAGCAGGACGTGGTGCGCTGGGACGGCGACAAGCGTGCGCTGGTGGCGCGCCGCGAAACCCGTTTCGACCGCATCGTGCTGGACAGCCGGTCGGCCGGGCGCGTGGATCCGGCGCATGCCGCGCAGGCGCTGACCGAGGCCGTGGCCGAGCTGGGCATCGACGCGCTGCCGTGGACCGAGAGCCTGCGCCAATGGCAGGCACGGACGCTGGCGCTGCGTGCGTGGATGCCCGAGCTGGACCTGCCGGACGTGTCCGATGCGGCGCTGATGGCGACCCTGCCGCAGTGGCTGACGCCGGCCTTCACCGGCAAGACGCGGCTGGACGCGCTGGACGAAGCCAGTCTGGGCGAGGCCCTGAAATCGCCGCTGCCGTGGGCGCAGCGCCAGGTGATCGACCGGCACGCGCCGGTGCGCATGGCGGTGCCGTCGGGCATGGAGCGGCCGATCCACTATGCGGTGGACGCCGATGGCATCACCCCGCAGGGACCGGTGCTGGCGGTGAAACTGCAGGAGCTGTTCGGCCTGGCCGACACCCCGCGCATCGCCGATGGCCGCGTGCCGCTCACCCTGCACCTGCTCTCGCCCGGCGGCCGCCCGCTGCAGGTCACCCAGGACCTGCGCAACTTCTGGGCCAACACCTACGCCGAGGTCAAAAAGGAAATGAAGGGCCGCTATCCCCGGCACCCGTGGCCGGACGATCCGTGGACGGCGACCGCCACGCACCGGGCCAAGCCGCGCGGGACGTGACGCGGCTGTCGCATTCATGGCTGCCGGCTGACCGCGTCATCGCGCCGCACTGCAACGGTACAGGCAAGCGGCTACAGTCGTGATCCGGCCGTGGCAGGTGGCTAACACGCCCTACACGGCCCGCGCGCCACACTGGATCAGAACCGAGGCAAAGGAACCCCCATGAGCAGACTGACTGTGATTACCGACCGCGCCCTTGAGCGCGCCCTGGACCTGGCAAGCAGCGCTGGCGACGGCCTCAAGCATGCCGGTGGCAGCCTGCGTCACCTTGGCCCGCAGGCCACGGACTGGATCAAGACCGGTGCCGCACTGGGCGCGGTGAAGACCGGCAGCAAGGTCGCCGCGAAGGTGGTCCGCCGCAATCCGGCCGTGACCATCGCCGCCGCTGCGGTGGGCGTGGGCCTGCTGGGCTACGCGCTGTACCGCAAGCAGCAGAAGAAGAAGCTTGCCAACGGCGGCGTGGTGGACGGCCAGGCGCAGCGCATCAGCGCCCGCAACCGCCGCACCAGCACCGTGGTCGATGAGCACAGCGATATCGGCAGCGACGCCTGACCTGCTGACGCGTCAGCGTGTGTGTATCGAAAGCCGCCGGCCTTGTCCGGCGGTTTTTTTTCGTATGCGTACCAACCAACGGTTGGTACCTACCGGCGGTGCTATCCGATCTGGCGCCACTGGCCGGGTTGCAGGTCGCCCAGCGCGTGCGGGCCCATGGACGCGCGTACCAGGCGCAACGTCGGTAGCCCCACGGCCGCGGTCATCCGCCGTACCTGGCGGTTGCGGCCCTCGCGCAGGGTGACGGCCAGCCAGCTGTCGGGCACGGTCTTGCGGAAGCGCACCGGTGGATCCCGCACCCACAGCACGGGGGCGGGGTCGAGGCGTTCGATCTTCGCCGGCAGGGTCGGGCCGTCATTGAGCTGCATGCCGTCACGCAGGGCCTGCAGCTGCGCGTCGCTGGGCGTGCCTTCCACCTGCACCCAGTAGGTCTTGTCGGCCTTGTGGCGCGGATCGGTGAGGGTGTGCGCCAGGCCACCGTCGTCGGTGAGCAGCAGCAGGCCCTCGCTGTCGTAGTCCAGCCGCCCGGCCGCATACACCGCCGGCGGCAGCCCGAAGCCGGCCAGTGTCGCGCGTGGCGGCTGGCTGCGGTCGGTGAACTGGCACAGCACGTTGAAGGGTTTGTTGAAGGCGATCAGCATGGCGGAAACAACAGCGGGGGACGGGCCATTGTCCCATCCCCCGCTCGTCTGTGATGCAGGGCAGCCCGCAGCGGGTGCTGGGGGTCAGGGCTTCACGAAGCGCAGGGTCATGCGATCGCTTTCGCCGATGGCCTGGTACTTCGCATCGTCGGCCTTGTCGTGCTGGTTGGTCGGCGGCAGGGTCCACACCCCGTTCGGGTGGTCCTTGGTGTCGCGCGGGTTGGCGTTGATCTCGCTGCTCCCGGCCAGTTTGAAGCCCGCCGCCTCGGCCATCGCGATCACCTGCTTCTGGCCCACGTAGCCGCTCTTGTCGTCGGCCGGCACATCGGCCTTGGCACGGTGCTCCACCACGCCCAGCACGCCACCGGGCTTGAGCACCTTGTAGAAGCCGGTGAACATGCCCTCGGCCTGGTTGGCGCTGCGCCAGTTGTGCACGTTGCGGAAGGTCAGCACCACGTCGGCCGAGTTGTCCGCACCGAACTGCGGCGCGGTCGGGTTGTAGGCCACGACCTTGCTCTTGCCATACAGCGCGGCATTGGCGGCGAACTTCTTGTCCAGGCCGTCGCGGCTGCGCTGCTGGTAGTCACGGCCGCGGCCTTCGGGCACCGCCATCGGGTCGACCACCGCCGCGACATAGGTGCCCTTTTCGTGCAGCAGCGGGCCCAGGATTTCCGCGTACCAGCCGCCGCCCGGGGTGATCTCGATGACGGTCTTGCCCGGTGCCACGCCGAAGAACGACAGCGTCTGCGCCGGATGCCGCCACGCATCGCGCTTGACGTTGGCCGGGTCGCGCCAGGTGCCCTGCACCGCCGTCTGCACCGCCGGGGTGATCGCGATCTGTGCATTGGGGCCGGCCGGCTTGGTCGCCAGGGCCGGGGCGGACAGCATCAGCGTGGACAAGGTGAACAGGCAGGCAGTGGTCAGCGAACGGGTTTTCATCGGCGTCTTCCAGTGGCGGGATGCGGCGAGACTAGCAGCCGCGATGCCCAAGGTGTTCACAAAACGTTAGTGCGATGCAGCACGGCGGAACACTGTTTTGTGGCAGCCGCCGCAGCGCTGTCATGGCCGCGGAACTATGCTGATGCATTGGATTTCCACAGGAGCACCTCTCCCATGACTGCATCGCGCGAACTCGGCCGCTCCGGCCTGACTGTGCAACCCATTGCCTTCGGCGGCAACGTCTTCGGCTGGAGCGCCGACGAGAAAGCCTCGTTCGCGCTGCTGGATGCCTTCGTCGACGCCGGCTTCAACCTGGTGGATACCGCCGACGCGTATTCGGCCTGGGTGCCGGGCAACAGCGGCGGCGAATCGGAGACCATCCTGGGCCGCTGGTTCAAGCACAGCGGCAAGCGCGACAAGGTGGTGCTGGCCACCAAGGTGGCCAAGTGGGCCGAGCGCCCGGGCCTGTCGGCCGACAACATCGCCGCGGCGGTGGAAGATTCGCTGCGCCGCCTGCAGACCGACGTGATCGATCTGTACCAGGCGCACGAAGACGACGAATCCACGCCGCTGGAAACCACCCTGGCCGCGTTCGGCCGCCTGATCGAGCAGGGCAAGGTGCGTGCCATCGGTGCGTCCAACTACAGCGCCAGCCGCCTGCGCGATGCGCTTGCGGTGTCAGCCGACTATGCGCTGCCGCGCTATGAAACGTTGCAGCCGGAGTACAACCTGTACGACCGCGCCGGCTACGAGGCAGAACTGGAACCGCTGGTGCGCGACCAGGGCATCGGCGTGATCAGCTACTACTCGCTGGCCAGCGGCTTCCTGAGCGGGAAGTACCGCAGTGCCGCCGATGCAAGCAAGAGCAGCGCGCGCGGCAAGAGCGTGGTGGACAAGTACCTCAATCCGCGCGGCCTGCGCATCCTGACCGCGCTGGACGACATCGCCAGCACGCACGGTGCCAGTGCGTCGCAGGTGGCGCTGGCATGGCTGATCGCGCGGCCCGGCATTACCGCGCCGATCGTCAGCGCCACCAGCGTCGCGCAGTTGAAGGATGTGCTGGCGGCCGCGCAGGTGGCGCTGTCGGCCGAGGATGTGGCGCAGCTGGATGCGGCCAGCGCCGAGCAGGGCTGAGCCCGGCGGCCCACGTGTCGAACACGCAGCCGCCGCGAGGCGGCTGCGTCGTTTCGGTCATGCCGTGGTGCACGACCGCGATGCAACGGCGGTCATCGCATTCGGCCGACATAATGTGTGGATTACATAGTCCGCTTGCAGCGGGAAACAAACCCGGGTAATGTTCGCGCCCATCGCCGCAGCCTGCGGCACCCTTCCACCCAACCGAGCCCGTCATGCCCCTTCGTTTCTCCGCCCTCGCCCACCGACTGCACCGCGCGACCCCTGCGCTGCGTCCGTGCGACGTTGCGGGCAAGGCCGACGCGCTGACCATCGACTGATCTTCCCGCACGGAGATCGGTCACCGATCTCCGAGGCACGCCAACGCCCTCGGATGCTGCATCCGGGGGCGTTTTCGTTTGCGTTGGCGTCGCCCCACCTTACGATCACATGGCGTGATCTTCCATCGTCCACACCCGGGCAAGGACTGCCTGACCACACGGACGTGTTGCCACGAGGCGCGAAAGCGCTGTGCCCAGGTGTGGGGCACGGGCAGCGGGAGATGATGTCTTTCTTATTATGCGTGCCGGTTTACCCGGCACTGCCTGGCCGTGCCCCGGGATTATCTGGGGCTGCCACTCAATGGAATGAATGACCATGAACATAGAAACACCTTTTGAACTGCTGCACGCCGAGGGCACCACCCCCATCAAGGGTTGGGTACACGGCGTACCCGTGGACGAACTGGCCCGGACGCAACTGCGCAACATCGCCGCGGTGCCGTTCGTCGGCCCGTGGGTGGCGGTGATGCCGGACGTGCACGTAGGCAAAGGAGCTACCGTGGGCTCGGTGATCCCTACCCGCGGCGCGATCATTCCGGCCGCGGTCGGCGTGGACATCGGCTGCGGCATGGCGGCGGTGCGCACCACGCTGCGCGCCGAGGACCTGCCCGACAACCTGGCCCGGCTGCGCAGTGACATCGAGCGCAGCGTGCCGGTGGGCAATGGCCGCGGCGGCGAGCACCGGCAGCTGCCGGACAGCATCCACAGCCGCATCGTGCGGTCCGGACTGGTCGAGCGGCTGGATGCCATCAAGCAACGGCACCGGCGCGTGCGCACCGACAAGCTGGCCTGCCAGATCGGCACGCTCGGCGGCGGCAACCACTTCATCGAGATCTGCCTGGATGAAACCGGGGCGGTGTGGGTGATGCTGCACAGCGGCTCGCGCGGTACCGGCAACCTGATCGGCACCTACTTCATCGAGCAGGCGCGCGAACAGCTGGCCCGGCGCGTGCTCGGCTTCCACCTGCCGGACAAGGACCTGGCCTTCTTCATGCAGGGCGAGCCGTTGTTCGATGACTACGTGCAGGCCGTGTCGTGGGCGCAGGACTACGCCCGCGAGAACCGCGAGGCGATGATGGCGCGGGTGCTGGCCGAGATGCGCCTGCGGCTGCCGAAGTTCCAGTTGGAGAAGCTGGCGGTGAACTGCCACCACAACTACGTGCAGACCGAGACTCACGGTGGCGAGGAGCTGCTGGTGACCCGCAAGGGGGCGGTCAGCGCGCGCGCCGGCGAGCTGGGGATCATCCCGGGCAGCATGGGCACGCGCAGCTATATCGTGCGTGGCAAGGGCAATGCCGAGAGCTTCCACAGCTGCAGCCACGGTGCCGGCCGCGTGATGAGTCGCAGCGCGGCGCGCCAGCAGATCACCCTGGCCCAGCACCGCGAGGCGACCGCGCACGTGGAATGCCGCAAGGATGCGGCGGTGATCGACGAGTCACCCGCGGCCTACAAGTCGATCGACGCGGTGATGGCCGCGCAGCGCGACCTGGTGGAGGTGGTGCACACCCTGCGCCAAGTGGTGTGCATCAAGGGCTGAGCAGGCAGAACGGGGCGGCCACCAACCGGTGGCCGTGGATGGGTCAGGCCGCGCTGTCTTCGGCCACCAGTGCGTGGTGCAGGCTCACGCCCGCGCGTACGCCTTCGGCGCTGGCCAGACTGATGTTGCCGACCAGTGTCGCGTCGCCGGCCGCGTAGATGCCGGGCACGCTGGTCTGCTTGCCCGCATCGACCTGGACGAGCACGCCCACCGGGCTGTCCTCCAGTGCGCAGCCGAGCTGCTGGACCAGCGGCGTGGCCATCTGCTGGCGCGCGGTGACAAACAGCGCGCGCAGTTCCACCCGGCGGCCATCGGCAAGCAGCGCAGCGCTCAACGCGGGTGCCTCGCCCTCCAGGCCAACCACCGCCTCGTGCTCGATGCTCACGCCGCGACGCTGCAGGGCGGCCAGTTCCTCTGCGGTCAGCACCATGCCGTGCGCGAACAGGGTGACCTGGCCCCAATCGGCCAGCAGGGCCGCCATCGTGACCGACTTCTCGTGCCCGCCCAGCAGACCGATCGCGCCCCCGCCGATTTCATAACCATGGCAGTACGGGCAATGCACCACGCTGTGGCCCCAGCGCTCGGCCAGGCCAGGCAGGTCGGGCAGATCGTCGCGGATGCCGGTGGCCAGCAGCAGTTTGCGCGTGGCCCAGTTCTCGTTGCTCGCCGTACCCACCACGAAGCCATCGACCGTCGGCTGGGCCGTGGTGACGGTGTCGCTGATCCAGCGCACGGTGGGGTACTCCAGCAGCTGCGCCTTGGCGTTGCGCAGCAACTCGGCACCGGCGATGCCGTCCTGGCCCAGCACGCCGTGCGAATGCGCGGCGAAGCGGTTGCGCGGCAGGCCGCTGTCGATCACCAGGACCTCACGACGCGCACGCGCCAGGATCAGGGCGGCGGACAGGCCGGCGAAACTGCCGCCGACAACAATGGCATCAACGGTCATGGGGAACTCCTGCTGCATGGTGGGCCAGGTGGCGGGCGAAGGCCTCGCCGAGGGTGGCCAGGGTGGTGCCACGCAGGCGCTGCTCAAGCAGGGCCTGGGCCTGGCGGTAGCTGTCATCCAGTGCGTCGTTGACCACCTGCTGCACCGGGCAGCCGCGCCCGGTTTCGCGGGCACCGGTGTGCAGCAGCGCCGGCGCGCCGATCGCCACGTACACGTCATGCAGGGTGATCTGCGCCGGTGCGCGGGCCAGCTGGCTGCCGCCGCCATGGCCGCGCACGCTGGTGACCAGCCCGCCCTTCTGCAGGGCGGCGAGCAGGCGCCGGATCACCACCGGGTGGGTGGGCAGGCAGGTGGCGAGTTGCTCGGAGGTACGCGGGCCCTCCTGGCCGACCAGATGGGCCATCACGTGCAGGGCGTCGGAGAACTGGTTGCTGGATTTCATGTAACAACATTAGTTACAAATTGAGCGGATGTCCAGCACGCGCTTCCATACGGCTTGGGCCGGCTGTCACACGCTCTTCATGTTGTTAATTAGGACATTAATGTGATCCGCATCTCACTTCAGAAGAGGATGGGGTAAACCGATACCGCATCGCCCTCCCTCACTTTCAATTCCCATGAACATGACGTCCGGCGCCCCCACCCGCGCCTTGAGCCTGCAGTTCAAACTGCTGGGCGCGCTGGCGCTCGGCCTGGCCATCGTGGTGCTGTGCGCCCTGGCCGGCCTCGGTTCGGCCTGGCTGAACCTGTCCACCGCGGTGCCGCCGGAGGTAGCCCGCAATACGCAGGCCGAGGCCCTGCAGCGCGAGTTCCGGCTGCAGGTGCAGGAGTGGAAGAACGTGCTGATCCGCGGCAGCGATGCGGCACTGCGTGCGCGCCACCTGGCCGCTTTCGATCGCCAGGGCGGCAAGACCCGCACGCTGGGCAAGGACCTGGCGACCAGCAGTGATGCCGACACCGCACGCCTGGCCGCCCAGTTCATGGCCCAGCATGCCGCGCTTGAAAAGGAGTACCACGGCGCGCTGGACGCCTTCGCCGCCAGCGGCTACAGCCCGCTGGAGGGGGATGCGCTGGTGCGCGGCAAGGACCGCGCGTTGGGCACCACGCTGGACGCGCTGGGCAACCGCACCGCCGCGGTCGCCGAGCAGGCCGTGCAGGCCCGTTCCGAACAGGCGCGGCGGACGCTGCTGGTGTGCGCGGCACTGACCGCCGCAGCCGCAGTGGTGCTGATGGGCCTGCTGGCGGCGTGGCTGCGGCGCGCGGTGATTGCGCCGGTAGTGGCGGTGGAAGCAGCCGCACGCGCCGTGGCGCGTGGCGAGCTTGACCATAGCGTGCAGGTCAACAGCCGCGACGAAATCGGTCGCCTCGGCCAGGCCATGACGGCGGTGACACGCACGCTTAAGGACGTGCTGGCTGCGCAGGCCACCATGGCCGAGCGCCACGAGGCCGGCCAGATCAGCTACCGCATGGACGACAGCGCCTTCCCCGGCGGCTACGGCCAGATGGTCCGCGACAGCAACGCACTGGTGGCGGCGCACATCCAGGTCAAGATGCGCGCCATCGAGATCATGGGCCGCTATGCGGTGGGCGACCTGTCGCAGGACATGGAACGCCTGCCCGGCGAAAAGGCGGTGATCACCCAGTCGCTGGACCGGGTCAAGGCCAACCTCGGCGCGATCAATGCCGAGATCAAGCAGTTGGCCAGTGCGGCAGCGGCCGGCGATTTCAGCCAGCGGGGCGACGAGGCGCGCTACGAGCACGATTTCCGCGACATGGTAGGTGGGCTCAACCAGCTGATGCAGACCACCGAGCGCGACCTGGACCAGGTTTCCACGGTGCTGCAGGCGATCGCGCGCGGCGACCTGAGCGCGCGCATGCACGGGCAGTTCCATGGAGTGTTCGCGCGCATCCGCGACGACGTGGCGCTGACCAGCGGCCAGCTCACCGGCATCGTGGGCGACATCAAGCGTGCCGCGCAGTCGATCCAGACCGCCGCCGGCGAGATCGCCGCGGGCAACAGCGACCTGTCCCAGCGCACCGAACAACAGGCCGCCAACCTGGAGGAAACCGCCGCTTCGATGGAGGAGCTGACCTCGACCGTACGCCAGAACGCCGAGCATGCGCGACAGGCCAACCAGCTGGCCATCGGCGCGCACGCGGTGGCCTCGCAGGGCGGTGCGGTGGTGGGCCAGGTGGTGCAGACCATGGGCGCGATTGAGACCTCGTCGAAGAAGATCGCCGAGATCATCTCGGTCATCGACGGCATCGCGTTCCAGACCAACATCCTGGCACTCAACGCGGCCGTGGAAGCGGCCCGTGCCGGCGAACAGGGCCGCGGCTTTGCGGTGGTGGCCAGCGAAGTGCGCACGCTGGCGCAGCGCTCGGCCGGCGCGGCCAAGGAAATCAAGACGCTGATCGATGCTTCGGTCGGCGATGTCGCCACCGGCGCGCGGCTGGTGCAGCAGGCCGGGCAGACCATGGGCGAGATCGTCACCGGCGTGCAGCGGGTGACCGACATCATGGCCGAGATCGCCGCCGCATCGCAGGAGCAGTCGGCCGGTATCGAACAGGTCAACCAGACCGTGGTGCACATGGACGAAGCCACCCAGCAGAACGCCGCCCTGGTGGAAGAGGCGTCGGCGGCGGCACGCAGCATGGAAGAACAGGCGGTGGCATTGAACGACGCCGTGGATGTGTTCGTGCTGGACGCCGGGCACGCGCCGGCGCCGGGGCTGTCGCGCGCGGCGTGATGCACCGTGGCGCCGGCCGTGGGCCGTGGGCCGGCGTCAGCGCGCGGATCAGCGCACGTAGGGGTCGCCCACCATCGCCGCCGCCAGGTGGTCCAGGAACGAGCTGATCCGCGCCGACACCGCGGTGTTGCGGTAGTACACCGCGTGGATCGGCTGGCGCACGTCCACGGTGTGCGCCGGCAGTAATTGCACCAGGCGGCCGTCCTGGCGGTCGCGGTGGGTCATGAAGTCGGACAGGCAGACGATCCCCACCCCTTCCAGGGCCAGCGCGCGCAACGTTTCGCCGCTGGACACCGCCATCGCCGGGCGCACATGCAGCAGCGCGTCGGTGTCGCCGGGCAGCGGCCAGTGGTTGAGCGAATCCGGCTCATTGAAGCCCAGCAGCGTGTGCGTGCGCAGGTCGGCCACGCTGGCGGGCGTGCCGTGCTGCTGCAGGTAGTCCGGGCTGGCCAGCACGCGCAGGCGGCTGTGGGCCAGCGGCCGCGCATGCAGGGTGGAATCGGCCAGCGGCCCGATCCGGATCGCCACGTCGGTGCGCCGTTCCAGCAGATCGATGTAGCGCTCGCTGCTGTTGAGTTCCAGCACCACGTCGGGATAACGCGCACGGTAGCCCGCCACCAGCGGCGCGATCGCGTGCAGCACGAACGGCATCGCCGCATCCACGCGCAGCCGCCCCGCCGGCCGGTCGCGACGGGCGGCGAGCTGTTCTTCGGCCGCCTCCACCGACGCCACGATCGCGCGCGCGTGGGCCAGGAACGCATCGCCCTCTTCGGTGAGCTGCAGGCGCCGGGTGGTGCGGGTCAGCAGCGTGGTGCCCAGCTTCTCTTCCAGCCGGCCCAGCGCGCGGCTCACCCCGGAGGTGGTCTGGCCCAGGGTTTCGGCGGCGGCGGTGATCGAGCCGCTGTCGATCACGGCAATGAAGGCCTGCATTTCGTCGAGGGTGGTTTTCATGGCGGACACGCGGCGAGCAGAGGCCCATTATTGACCATCAGGCAAGAGTGATTGGCGTGAAGGCCGCTTTTTCGGCAAGAGTGCGGCGCGCAGACTGCGCAGCCTCACCTCCCACCGGTAACCGTCATGTCCCGTGGTATTCCCTTGGCCCTGCTGGCGCTCACCCTCGGTGCGTATGCCATCGGCACCACCGAATTCGTCATCGTCGGGTTGATCCCGACCATCGCCGCCGACCTGGGCGTGTCCCTGCCCTCGGCCGGCCTGCTGGTATCGCTGTACGCCCTGGGCGTGGCGGTCGGCGCACCGGTGCTCACCGCGCTCACCGGCCGTGTGCCGCGCAAGACCCTGCTGGTGGCGCTGATGGTGCTGTTCACGCTGGGCAACGTGATTGCGTGGATGGCGCCTGGCTACGGCTCGCTGATCGTGGCGCGGGTGCTCACCGGCCTGGCGCACGGCGTGTTCTTCTCGATCGGGTCGATCATCGCCACCTCGGTGGTGCCCAAGGAAAAGGCCGCCAGCGCAATCGCGATCATGTTCACCGGGCTCACCGTGGCGCTGGTGACCGGCGTGCCGCTGGGCACCTTCATCGGCCAGCACCTGGGCTGGCGCGCCACCTTCCTGGCGGTCGCCGCGCTCGGCGTGATCGCGCTGATCGGCAGCCTGTTGTTCGTGCCGCGCAACCTGCAGCGCAGCGAACCGGCCACGTTGGGCCAGCAGCTGTCGGTGCTGGCCCAGCCGCGCCTGCTGCTGGTGTATGCGATCACCGCTCTGGGCTACGGCGGCACCTTCCTGTCGTTCACCTACCTGGCCTCGATCCTGCAGGACGTCACCGGTTTTTCCGCCAATGCGGTCAGCGGCGTGCTGCTGGTGTACGGCGTGTCGGTGGCGATCGGCAACCTGTGGGGCGGCCGCCTGGCCGACCGTCGCGGCCCGATCCCGGCGCTGAAGCTGATCTTCGGTTTGCTCGCGGCCGTGTTGTTCGTGCTCACCTTCACCGCCTACAACACCTGGCTGGTGCTGCTGACGGTGCTCGCCCTGGGCGCGGTGGCGTTCGGCAACGTGCCGGGGCTGCAGGTGTACGTGGTCAAGCAGGCGCAGCGCTTTGCCCCGCAGGCCACCGACGTGGCGTCGGGCCTGAACATCGCCGCGTTCAACGTCGGCATCGCGCTCGGCGCCTCGTTGGGCGGGCTGGTGGTGGACCACCTCGGCCTGATGCACACCCCGTGGCTGGGCGCGCTGGTGGTGCTGGGCGCGTTGGGCCTGACCGTGCTGAGTGGCCGCCTGGATCGCCGCGATGGCGTGGCGGATCGCGCCGACGGCATCGCCGTGGGCGCGCATTGAGGGATTCCGGTCGTTGACCCGTGACAGCAGCCGACCCACGGTCGGCTCTACCTGACAGCCGACCAACGGTCGGCTCTACCGTCGTTCTACGGTGCACGGCGTAGCCTGCACCTCACCCCATGAAGGAGTTTCCATGAGCATTCCCGCATTCGGCCTCGGCACGTTCCGCCTGAAGGGCCAGACCGTCATCGACTCGGTCCGCAACGCATTGGACGTGGGCTACCGCGCCGTCGACACCGCGCAGATCTACGACAACGAGGCCGAGGTTGGCCAGGCCATCGCCGAGTCCGGCGTGGCCCGCGACGATCTGTTCCTGACCACCAAGGTGTGGATCGCCAACTTCAGCCACGACGCGCTGCTGGACAGCCTGCGCGAGAGCCTGCGCAAGCTGCGCACCGACCATGTCGAGCTCACCTTGATCCACTGGCCCTCGCCCAAGGATGCGGTGCCGATGGCCGAGTACCTGGGCGCGTTGGCCGAAGCGAAGTCGCTGGGCCTGACCCGCCAGATCGGCATCTCCAACTTCACCATCGACCTGACCCGCCAGGCCATCGCGATCCTGGGCGCCGATGCCATCGCCACCAACCAGATCGAAGTCCACCCCTACCTGCAGAACCGCGCCCTGATCGCGTTCCTGGAGGAACAGGGCATCCACGTGACCGCCTACATGAGCCTGGCCTACGGCGAAGTGCTCAAGGACCCGGTGATCCAGGCCATCGCCGAACGCCACCAGGCCACCCCGGCCCAGGTAGCGCTGGCGTGGGCGCTGCAGCAGGGCTTCGCGGTGATCCCCTCCTCCACCAAGCGAGAGAACCTGGCCAGCAACCTGCTCGCCGCCGACCTGCGCCTGAGCGATGAGGACATGGCACAGATCGCCACGCTGGACCGCGGCCAGCGGCTGGCCAACCCGGATGGGATTGCGCCGGCCTGGGATTGATCGAGGCCGCACCGTCGGTGTTCGCGTTGGTTATCCGCGCCCGCTGACCGTCTTGCGGATGTCCCCGGCGGTAGGTCGGATCCCTATCGACCGCCGACCGTGTGGATAGCGCGGCGAACGCATGACCTTGGCCGAAGCGCGTGCTTCGATGCGGATCATGCCATTACCGAACGTGGCGCGTTTCACGGCAGTCGATCGGGATGCGACCCTACCGGGGTCGCTTTCCCGGTGTTGGTCGTCCGCACCTTCTGACCGTCTTCCGAATGTACGAGGCGGTAGGGTCGGATCCCTATCGACCGCCGACCATGTGAATCGGCACGGCGAACGCACGACCCTAGCCGAAAGTGCGTACTTCGACGCGGGTCATGCCATCACCGAACGTGGCGCGTTTCACGGCAGTCGATCGGGATGCGACTCTACCGGGAGCAGCGGGCGCGGCGACAGTGCCGGATCAGGCCTGCAACCACGCGCGCATCGCCGCGCTCACCTCGTCCGGTTTCTCCATCGGTGCCAGGTGCCCGCAATCGGGCAGCACCACCAGCGTGGAGCCCGGCACCAGCGCATGCATCTCCTCGCTGACCGGCAGCGGGGTGATGCGGTCGTTGGCGCCGCACACGATCAACAGCGGATCGCGGTAGCCGGCCAGCACGTCGTGGCCATCGCCCCGTTCCAGCGCGCTCTGGCGCAGGAATACCTCCGCGCCCAGCCGCGCGGTCATGTCGCGCACGCGCTGCACCAGCAGGTAGTCGTCCAGCCGCGAGGCGTCGATGTAGCTGCGCATCAACGTGTCGCCGAAGCCGTGGAATTTTCCGGGCAGACGCACGCTTGCCTGCTGGGTCCTCCGTTGCGCGGCGCGCTCGGGCGAGTCGGCATGGATCGAGGTATCGATCAGGGCCAGCCGCAGCACCCGCTCCGGCGCGGTGCGCAGAATCTGCTGGGCGACGAAACCGCCGAGCGAGAACCCGGCCAGGGCAAAGCGCGCCGGTGCCTGCACCAGCACGTCATCGACCACGGCCTGCATCGTCTCGCCCCGGGTCTGGTCGCCCACGGTGCAGTCGGCGATGTCGGACAGGTCGGCGATCTGCGCACGCCAGAGTTCAGCGTCGTTGAGCAGGCCGGGGAGCAGCAGCAGGGGGAGGCGGTCGGTCATGCCCCTATTGTCGCCGCGCCGACGTGCACGGTCCGTGCCGCCGACGGCTCAGTGCGTTGCGGTATCTGGCACGTCCGGCACCTGCACCTCCTGCACCGGCAGGGTCACCACCATCACCGTGGAGTCGTCCGGGTCCAGCCTGGTCTTGAAGCCCAGGCTCTGGCACATCGCCAGCATGGTGCTGTTCTCGCGCAGCACCTGGCCCTCGACGATGTTCAGACCCAGCCACTTGGCGTACTCGATCATGATCGCCATCAGCCGCCAGCCGATGCCGTGGCCTTTGAGATCCGAGCGGATCAGGATGCCGTACTCGCCGCGGTCGTAGTCGGCGTCGGCGTGCAGGCGCACCGCGCCGAGCATGTCGCCGCTGCGCGGGTCGATGGCCACCAGCGCGATCGAACGGGCGTAATCGAGCTGGGTCAGGCGCGCGATGAATTCGTGGCTGAAGTGCTTCACCGACTGGAAGAAACGCAGGCGCAGGTCGTCGTCGGTGACGCGGGCGAAGAACGCGCGGAACAGCGCGTCGTCTTCCGGCCGTACCGGGCGCACGAAGGCCGGCGCGCCGTCGGACAGGGTAATAGTGCGTTCCCATTCCTTCGGATAGGGGAACACCGCAAAGCGCGGATGGCCACGGCCCTTGTGCAGTTTGCGCGAGGGCGCGATGGCCACGCGTGCATCGAGCGCGATCACCCCGTCACGGTCGGCGAGCAGCGGGTTGATGTCCAGGCTGCGGATCTCGGGAATGTCGGCGGCCAGCTGCGCCAGCTTGACCAGGATCAGCGCCACCGCGCGCTCATCGGCCGCCGGCACGTCGCGGTAGGCCTTGAGGATGCGCGAGACGCGGGTGCGGCCGATCAGCTCGTGCGACAGGCGCAGGTCCAGCGGCGGCAGTGCAAGCGCCTTGTCGTCGATCACTTCGACGGCGGTACCGCCGCGGCCGAACACGATCACCGGGCCGAAGGTGGGGTCGTCGGCGATGCCGGCGATCAGCTCGCGCGCCTTGGGGCGCACGATGGTGGGCTGCACCAGCACGCCGTCGATGCGGGCGTCGGGGCGTTTCTCATGCGCGCGCGCGATGATCGAGGTGGCCGCCGCATGCACCGCCTGCAGCGAGCCGAGGTTGAGGCGCACGCCGTCCACATCGGACTTGTGCGGGATGTCGGCGGAAAACACCTTCACCGCCACGGTGGCGCCCTGCTCCAGCAGCGGCTGGGCCAGCTCCATGGCCTCGCGCGCGTCACGGGCCTGCATCACCGGCGCCGACGGAATGCCATAGGCGGTAAGCAGTTGGTGGGTGGCGATCGGGTCCAGCCACTGCTGGCCAGCCGCCAGCGCAGCCTCGACCAGCGCGCGCGCGGTGGTGGTATCGACCACGAAGTCTTCGGGCAGGCTGGGCGGGGTTTCCATCAGCGCGGCCTGCGCGTCGCGGTAACGCACCAGGTGCTGGAAGCCGCGCACGGCCTCGGCTTCGGTGGGATAGGTGGGCACACGCGCGGCGTTGAGCGTGGCGGTGGCCCGGTCATCGTTGCCCAGCCAGACCGCGAACACGGGTTTGTCGCGGTGGTGGCGCGGGCGCAGGCCCAGCGTGCGGGTGAGCGCCTGGGCGGCGTCGGCCGAGGAGGTGAACGCGGTGGGCACGTTGACCACCAGCACCGCATCATTTTCGCTGTCGGACATCAGCGCGTCGATGGCGGCGGCATAGCGCTCGCCGTCGGCGTCGACCACGATGTCGACCGGGTTGCTGCGCGACCAGCCCTGCGGCAGCACGCTGTCCAGCTGGGCCACGGTGGCCGGCGACAGCTCGGCCAGGCTGCCGCGCAGGGCCAGCAGTTGATCGACGGCCAGGCGCCCTACCCCGCCGCCGTTGCTCAGGATGGCCAGCCGACGGCCCGGGAAGGTACCGAGGCGGCCGAGCGTTTCGGCGGCGGTGAACAGTTCGTCCAGTGCCCCCACGCGCAGCAGGCCGGCGCGGTTGAAGGCCGCGCCGTACACGGCGTCGGCGCTGGCCAGCGCCTGCACGTGGGTGTCGGCATCGGGGTTGATGCGGATGTGGCGGCCGGATTTGACCACCACCACCGGCTTGGCGCGCGCGGCGGCACGCGCGGCCGACATGAACTTGCGCGCATCGCCGATGTGTTCGACGTAGAGCAGGATGGCGCGGGTGCGATAGTCGGTGGCGAAGTAGTCGAGCAGGTCGCCGAAGTCGACGTCGAGGGTGTCGCCGAGCGAGACCACCGCGGAGAAGCCGACCGAGCGCGCCACGCCCCATTCGACCAGGGCCGCGGCGATGGCGCTGGATTCGGAGATCAGCGCCAGGTCGCCGGCCTGCGGGAAGTGGGCGGCGATGCTGGCATTCAAGCGCGCGTGCGGCGCAATGACGCCCAGGCAGTGCGGGCCGAGGATGCGCAGGCCCTTGGCGCGGGCGGCGGTTTCCACCTGCTCGGCCAGCGAGCCGGGGCCCTGGCCGAGGTTGGCGGTGAGGATGATGGCCGCGGCCACGCCGCGTTCGGCGGCGGTGGCCACGACCTGGGGCACGATGCTGGCCGGTGCGGTGATGACGACCAGTTCGGGAACCCAGTCGAGGTCCTTGAGGCGTTTGACGGTGCGGATGCCGTCGATGTCGCTGTAGCGGGGATTGATCCAGGCCACCTTGCCGGGGAAGCCGGTGCTGCGCAGGTTGCGCATGACGGCGCGGCCGGCGGAGCGCTCGCGCGGGCTGCCGCCGATGACGGCAACCGATTGCGGGCGGAAGACGGATTGCAGGTGGTAGGTGCTCATGGGGCCGCACAGTCGCCGGGGTACGTGGCTACACGGTACACGGGTGGCGGTGCGGCCCGCATGATCGGGCGCAATCTGCGGGGTTCGTTGGCGTTGGCGTTGGCGTTGCCGGGCATGGCCCGGCACTACCGGGGCGGCGCTACAACAACGTGCCGCGCAGGATCATCGCGGCGATGCTGAAATAGATGACCAGGCCGGTGACGTCGACGAGCGTGGCGACGAACGGCGCCGATGCGCTGGCGGGGTCGAAGCCGAGGCGTTTGAGGATGAAGGGCAGCATCGAGCCGGACAGCGAGCCGAAGGTGACGATGCCCACCAGCGCCGCGCCGATGGTGAGGGCGAGCAGTTGCCAGTGCTGGCCGTAATCGTACAGGCCGAGCAGCTGCCAGGAGACGATGCGGATCATCGCCAGCACGCCCAGGATGGCGCCGAGGGTGAGGCCGGTGGGGATCTCGCGCAGCGCCACTTTCCACCAGTCGCGCAGGCGCAGTTCGCGCAGGGCCAGGCTGCGGATCAGCAGGGAGGTGGCCTGGGAGCCGGAGTTGCCGCCCGAGCTCATGATCAGCGGAATGAACAGGGTGAGCACGACCGCGCGGGCCAGCTCGTCCTCGTAGTGCTGCATGGCGCTGGCGGTGAGCATTTCGCCCAGGAACAGCACGCTCAACCAGCCGGCGCGCTTGCGGATCATGCCGAAGAAGCCGATCTGCATGTACGGCTTTTCCAGCGCTTCCATGCCGCCGAACTTGTGCGCGTCCTCGGTGGATTCCTCGATGAGGGCATCCAAGATGTCGTCCACGGTGACGATGCCGAGCACGTGCTGGGCCGGGTCCACCACGGGGATGGCGAGCAGGTCGTGGCGGCGGATCAGCTGGGCCACTTCTTCCTGGTCGAGCATGGCATCGACGGTGACCGGCGGGTTGGTCTGGGCCACGTCGAGGATGGGCTCTTCGGGCAGGCCGGTGATCAGGCGGCGCATGGTCACCACCTGCACCAGGGTGCGGGTGTGCGGATCGAGCACGTAGATGGCGTAGACGGTTTCGCGGGTGCGCTCGACTTCGCGGATGTGCTGCAGGGTGCGGCCGACGGTCCAGTCGGCCGGCACGCTGACGAACTCGGTGGTCATCAGCGCACCGGCGGTGTGCGCGGGGTAGCTGAGCAGCTGCTGGATGGACTGGCGCGCGTCGGCGCTGAGCAGCGGGATCAGGCGCGCGCGCTCGTCTTCGTCCAGCTCATGGACGATGTCGGTGGCACGGTCGTCGGCCATCAGGCCCAGCAGCGCGGCGGCACGGGCCACCGGCAGCAGCGCCACCAGGTCGCCACTGCGGTTGAGCTCGGGCTGTTCGAGCATCTTCACCGCGCGCGGCAACGGCAAGGCGGCCAGGGTGTCGGCGGCGCGCGACAGCTCCAGGGTATTGAGGAATTCCACCGCATCGGCGGTGTTGAAGCTGGCCAGGGGTGCGCTCAGGGCGGCGGCATCGGCCACCGGACGCAGCAGGTCTTTCTGGTTCATCGGGTTCGCCTGTGGGGATCGCCATGCGCGACGCCAGCAGTGGCGAACCGTCCCTCGTCAGGCGGTGGCCATCACTGGCGTCGAGCAAGGTCGACTTCTACTGTCGCTGGACATCGGTTCGGGGACTCCGCAAGGGTGTACTGCCGGACGTGCCGGCAGCGGCGGGCAGTCTGGACCCGGGCGCCGGGCGGGTCAACCCGGGCACCGCTGCCGTGTTGGGCTGCGATTGACGTTGGGCCAACGTGCGCGTCGCATAATGGGCGGCGGCCGTGGGCCGTGATGCCCTTTCCCTCGATGTTGCCCGGCGACGATCCCATGAGCAGGTCCTTCCATGCATAGCGGCGCGCTTGAGCTGGCCCTGGTGCTGCTGCTGGCGGCGGTGATCGCCGTGCCGGTGTTCAAGAAGCTGGGCTTCGGCGCGGTGCTGGGTTACCTGGCTGCCGGCGTGGTGCTGGGCCCGGACGGGCTGGGTTTCGTGCAGGACGCCGACCGCATCCTGGGCGCGGCCGAAATCGGCGTGGTGATGCTGCTGTTCGTGATCGGGCTGGAGCTGTCCCCGGCCCGCCTGAAGGTGATGCGGCGCTCGGTGTTCGGCGCCGGGGCACTGCAGGTGGCGCTGAGCGCGCTGGTGCTGGGCAGCCTGCTGCTGCTCGACCACTTCCAGTGGAAGAGCGCGCTGATCGTGGGCATCGCGCTGGCGCTGTCGTCCACCGCGGTGGGCCTGCAGCTGCTGTCCGAGCACAAGGCGATCAACAGCGATTACGGTCGGCTGGGCTTTGCCATCCTGCTGTTCCAGGACCTGATCGCCATTCCCCTGCTGGCGGCGATTCCGCTGCTGGGCGGGGCCAAGAACGAAACCCTGCAATGGAACGACGTGGCCGTGGCGCTGGGCGCGCTGGCGGTGGTGATCCTGTGCGGGCGACCGGTGCTGCGCCGGCTGTTCAACATCATCGCGCGCACGCGCAGCCCGGAAGTATTCACCGCGATGGCCCTGCTGGTGGTGCTGGGCACGGCGTGGTTCATGCAGGAGGCCGGGTTGAGCCCGAGCCTGGGCGCGTTCCTGGCCGGCGTGCTGCTGTCCGATTCGGAATTCCGCCACGAGCTGGAATCGCAGATCGAACCGTTCAAGGGGCTGCTGCTGGGGCTGTTCTTCATTGCGGTGGGCATGGGCATCGACCTGGACCGCATCGTCGCCGAGCCGGCGATGATCGCCGCGGGCGTGGCGATCCTGCTGGTGGTGAAGTTCGGCCTGCTGTTCGGCATCGGCAAACTGGCCAAGCTGCGCACCCGGCACGCGGTGATGCTGGGCAGCGTGCTGTGGCTGGGCGGTGAGTTCGCCTTCGTGGTGTTCAACGAGGCGCAGCGCGCGCACCTGCTGGGCAGCGCCAACCACGACCGGCTGGTGGCGATCGTGGGCCTGTCGATGGCGATCACCCCGCTGTTGATGATCGCGCTGCTGCGGCTGCTGGGCCGCGAGGACGCACCCAAGGGCACTGCGCCACCGGCCGACAAGGTGGACACCGGCGGCACCCAGCCGCAGGTGATGATCGCCGGCATGGGCCGCTTCGGCCAGGTGGTGGCGCGCCTGCTGACCGCCCAGAAGATTCCGTTCGTGGCGCTGGAGTCGAACCCGGACACGGTGTCGGACCTGCGCCGGTTCGGCAACAAGCTGTACTACGGCGATCCGACCCGGCCGGAGATGCTGCGCGCCGCCGGTGGCGAGCACATCCGCGTGTATGTGGTGACGCTGGACGACCCGGACGCCAACATGCGCGCCACGCGGCTGATCCGGCGCATGTACCCCGATGCGGTGGTGCTGGTGCGTGCACGCAACCGCCAGCATGCGTGGCGCTTGATGGACATGTCGGCCGAGCCGTTCCGCGAAGTGTTCGGTACCAGCCTGGAGCTGAGCGAGCGCATGCTGATCGCGCTGGGCATCCCGGCCGATACCGCGCGCAGCCATGTGCAGCGCTTCCGCGAGCACGACGAAAAACTGCTGCGCGACCAGTACCTGGTCTACGACGACGAGGCGGCGGTGATCCAGACCTCGCGTGATGCGCGGGCCGATCTGATGCATCTGTTCGAGGCGGATGCGGAGCGCGACGCGAAGACGGATGCGTCCGATCAGCGAGGTTGAAGTTCCACCTACCCCGTACTGCCGGGCTCTGCCCGGCAACCGCGTGCAGCGCTGCCGGGCGTCGCCTGGCATTGACGGCAGCCGACCAACGGTCGGCTCTACGAGCGTGCACCACCCCGTAGTGCCGGGCTCTGCCCGGCAAGCGAGTGCAGCGCTGTTGGGCACCGCTTGGCGTTGACGGCAGCCGACCAACGGTCGGCTCTACGAGCGGGCACCGCCGCGTAGTGCCGGGCTCTGCCCGGCAAGCGCGTGCAGCGATGCCGGGCACCGCCTGACGTTGACGGCAGCCGACCAACGGTCGGCTCTACGAGCGTGGTGGGCCACGATCGTGGTGGTGCGGGGTCAGCCGTTGTCGCGCAGGAACCGCGCCATCGAGGACACGCCGGGGACGCGTGGTGCGAACTCGCCGGCCACGTCGATGAAGCCGCGCATGACCGCGATTTCGCGCGGGTTGCGGTTGAGGGCGTCGCGCACGTCCGGGTCGGCGCCGGCACGCATCAGGCGCTGCACCAGTAATGGCAGGCCGTGCAGGGCTGCCAGATGCAGTGGACCAAATCCGCGCGGGTCGCGTACGTCCAGCGACACGTCCTCGTCGAGCAGGCGCTCCACCGCCGCCAGCACCACCTGTTCGTCGCAGGCGGTACCCGGTTCGGCGCGCGCGCCCAGCAGCAGCAGCAGCGGCGTTACCGAGCCTGCGGCGGCCTGGTCCGGCTCGGCGCCAGCCAGCAGCAGGGTGTCGAGCAGGGCGAGCAGGCGCGAGCGGTCGCGTGCGCTGAACCCATACAACGCCGCGCAATGCAGCGGGCCCAGCTGCTGCGCATCCCCGGCATGCACGTTGGCGCCGGCAGTGAGCAGGCGCGCGACGATGTCGGGCAGGCCCAGCGCAGAGGCCAGCATCAGCACGGTGACACCGCCCGGCAGGCGATATTCCAGTTCAGCGCCGGCGTCGAGCAGCGCCGACACGATGTCGATCTGGCGCATGCTGACCGCCGCCGACAACGGCGTGGCGCCGCTGGCCGCCGCGTGCTGCGGGTTGGCACCGCGCGCCAGCAGCAGGTCGACCACGGCCAGGTGACCGCCGCCGGCTGCACGCAGCAGCGCGGTACAGCCCTGGGCGTCCACCACGTCCACGGCAAATCCCAGGTCGATCAGGCGGCGCACCGCATCGGCGTCACCGGACATGGCGGCCGCCGGCAGGTCGGCATCACGCAGGACACGGCGCGGCAAGGGCCACACCCGCCAATCCAGCCAGTCGGCCAGGTCGCGGCGGCCGATCGACAGCGCCACGCCCAGCGGCGTCTGGCCGTCGGCAGCACGTGCTTCCGGCGAGGCGCCCTGCTGCACCAGCAGCTTCAGCGAGCCTTCGCGGGCCAGCGCCGTGGCCAGGTGCAGGGCGGTCATGCCGTGGCTGTCGCGGGCCTCGCGGTCCACGCCCAGTACGAGCAGGGCGTGTTGCAGCCGCAGCCAGCCCAGCCGCACGGCCAGTGACAGCGGCGGATCGCCCGCCGGCGACGGTGCAAACGGATCGGCGCCGCGCTCCAGCAGTTCCAGCGCCAGCTGTTCCAGGCCCCGCGAGGCGTGGTCGTGCTGGGCGCAGGCACTGAGCAGGCGCGCCAGGCCACCGCGACCGGCCGGTGACAGGCCACGCCGCAGCAGCACCTGCAGGGCCGGCACCGCATCGATGCCGCGCGCGAGCAGAGCAAACATCGGCGTATCGCCGCAGGCATCCAGCACTTCCGGCGCGGCGCCATGCGCCAGCAGCCAGTCCACGGCCTGCGGGTCCAGCGCCAGTTCGGCGTCGTGCAACAGGCCGCCCAGTTCCTGCGGATCGCACAGGCGCGCCAGCGCGACCATGCCTTCGAAATTGCCGAACCCCAGCGCTTCGCGCAGCAGGTCCAGCGGCGGGCGGTCCGGCAGCGTCGACGTGGCCAGGGCGGCATCGCCCTCGGCGGCGGTCAGGCCGTCGGTGACCGAGGCCGGCAGCGGGTAGCTGCGATCCAGCAGCGAGACGATGGTCCAGCGGCCGGCGCTGGCAGCGATGTCGACGGCGCGGCGGCCCTGCGGATCGGGAATGTCGGCGGCGATGCCCAGCTCCAGCAGGCGCCGCACCAGCAGCGGCGACACGCTGTCGGCCATGCAGGCCAGCAGTACCGCGTTGCGCCCTTCCAGGTCGACCGCGCCCAGGTCGGGCTTGTGCGGCAGCAGGTGTTCGATCACGGCGGCACGGCCACCGCGGGCGGCTTCCAGCCACGGCGTGCGCGACAGGGCGTCGCGCGATTCCAGGTTGGCGCCGGCGGCCAGCAGGACGTCGATGATGTCGACATGGCCGGCCAGGGCGGCTTCGTGCAGGGCACTGCGGCGCTGGCGGTCGCGTGCGTCGGCGCGGGCCTTGTGCTTGAGCAGCAGCTGCACGCCGGCCGGATCGTCTTCTTCGGTGCCGGCGGCCGCCAGCAGGACCGGCGTGCCATCGGCGGGTTCGGTCTTGGCGCCGCGCTCGAGCAGGAACCGCGCCAGGCGCCAGTTGCCGACCTGGCAGGCCACGGCCAGCGGCGACCAGCTGTCGTTGTTGAGCGCATCCACTTCGGCGGCGGCATCGCGCAGCAGCGCGGCCACGCCCGGGTCGGAGCTGCGTGCGGCGTGGTGCAACGGGGTGTTGCCGTCGCTGTCGACGGCGCGCGAGTCGGCGCCGTTGGCCAGCAGGGTCATGACGGCTTCGGGGCGGCCGTGCCAGCTGTCACGGGTGGCGGCGAGCAAGGGGGTCATGCCGCGATGCGGAGCGTTGACGTCGACGCCGCGTGCGATCAGTTCGCGCAGCAGGCGCAGGTCGGGCAGCACGGCGGCCAGGACGGGCAGGTTGCGCTGGTCGCGCCAGGCCGGATCGGGCAGGCCGTGCGGGTCGGCACCGGCGGCGAGCAGCTGCAGGGCGCGGTCGACGCGGCCGCTGCGGGCGGCGTCGTACAGGGCGGGCAGGTGTTCGTGCGTGCCCAGCGGCTCCAGCGGCTGGGGTTCGGCGGCCTGCGCGGTGAAGGCACGGGCGGCGTCGGTATCGAGGTCGGCGTGGCCACGCGCCGCCAGCGGGGCGGCGGGGGTGATGGCCTGCAGGAGCAGGTGCGCCAAAGGTGAGAGGACGACGATGGCGAGGGTCAGCGGCCAGCGCTGCGCATCGGCGACGAGGCCCGGCCAGGCGGGCAGCACGACCAGGGCGCAGACCACGACGACCAGGGCAGCGACGGCCAGGCCACGCCAGGCGCTCAGGTCGCGGCCGGACAGGGCCTGCCAGTGGTCGGTGAGGCTGCCATCGGTGCGTTCGATTTCATTCCACAGCGGCCAGGTGCGCCAGACGCCGAGCAGGGCGGCGCTGACGGCGACGCTGAGGCCGAGGACGGCGGCGAGGCTGCCACTGTCATGCAGTGCGCCCAGCGGCCAGGCGACCAGGGCGGCAAGCAGCACCGGGCCGGCCACCCAAGGGGCGAGCAATGCGGGCAGTTCCTGGCGCAGGAGTTGCGCAGGCGGATGCACGGGGCGGGTGCGGCGCCACCAGGAGATGCCGAGGGCGAAGGCGGGTTGTGCGAGGGCGACGCCGAGCGCGGCCGGTACGCCGCCGAGTGCGGCGGCGAGGGCCAGGAGGACGCCTGCGGCCAGGGCGATGGCGGTGGCGCGGTTGCGCAGGGCGTCAGTCATCGCGGCGCGGTACGCGCACGGGGGCGACCAGCGGCGGGGGCATCTGCAGGTGGAAGCCGCGTTCGGTGAGGTTGGCGCGCACTTGCGCAACGTCGGCCAGGGCGAGGCGACGGTCGGGGGTCAGGGCGACTTCAAGGACGAATGCGAACGGCGCCAGGCTGGCCTTCAACGCGTCGGGTACGGCGTTGAAGTCATCACGGACGGCGAGGTAGACGTAAGTGTCCTGCTTGCGTTGGCTTTTGTAGACGTAGGCTTGCATTGCCCGCGGGGCTTGGCCCTGGCAGTAGATACGATGATTGTGGAGTAAAGCAGGCAAGGGGGAAAGCCGGGAGCGGGCTTAAGTGACGCTTTGATGGCGCGCGGCAGATTCAGGTTCATCAATGTCGCGGGGTTGTTCAGGTGGGTTTGGCCGGTTTTTTTGAAGCCAGAGCTTCAAGCAGGAGCAAAAGCTGGAGCAAAAGCTGGATCAAAAACGGCGCCGCCTTTCTTGGGGGAGCGCTGGGGAGGGTGGGTATCCGGGGCACGCTGCAAGTACGTCCATGTAAGCTCCGTCGCCGCATCCATGCGGCTCAGGGCCCCGGATACCCACCCTCCCCAACGCTTTCAGAATTGGCTGGTGCGTTTGGGGAGCAGAGCAATGGCAACGGCCGAAGCCGGAGCAAGGGCACCGGTCGTTTTGGGTGGGAGGAAGAGCTGCCGAGCGTGGCTCGGCAATACCAGCAGGTCGCGCGCGGCATGGGTCAGGTGGCGCTTTGCCTTTGCCTGTGACTTTGCCGTTCCATGCGAACCGACACACTGTCCAAGGGCAGGCCTGTGTGGGTTGCCGGGGCCGTGTGTTGCCATGGATGGCAACACCGAGCCTCCATGGATGGATTTACGGCGTGCCCCGGAAACCCACACAGGCCTGCCCTCCCCGGCACAGACGAGAAATCGCTTTGGCCGTGGCCGTGGCTGTGGCTGTGGCCGTCGATCGTGAAACAACGCACAGCCACCGCCCCAACGGAGCGGTGGCTGGCGGTGGTTTTACTTGACCTTGGCGTAGGTGCCCTTGAGGGCGACGCCGGCCATGAGGGTGCCGGCGTAGCACTCGTAGTTGGTGGTGCTCTTGAACTCGTTCTTCTTGTAGTAGCTCACGATGTCCACCACCGCGTTGGCGTTGCGCGACTTCGCGCCGTCCTGCAGCGCGCGCAGCGCCGACAGGGCGACCCAGCGGCAGGCTTCCTCGTCGCTCTTGTTGGCCGCGTTGGTCTTCTTGTTGGTCACGTCTTCGCCCAGGCGCTGCTGCACGTTGACCTTCTCGCCGGCCAGGTAGAAACGCACGCTGCCGTCGATGCCGGCATCGCGGGCGGCCTGCGAGTTCACCAGCTCACGCAGCGATTGTTCAACACGGGTGTCACGGGCCTGGGCGGTGCTGGCGACGGCGAGCAGCGCGGTGGCGGCAATCAGGGCAAAACGACGCATTCAACTTTCTCCTTGTTGGTAGGACGCGGGGTGGTGCGGAAAACGACCGACCCGGACCCGGGTCGGAGGGATCAGACCTGCCAGCGGCGGAAGATCAACGACGTGTTGATGCCGCCGAAGGCGAAGTTGTTGCTCATCACGTACTCCGGCTGCAGCGCGCGGCCTTCGCCCTGGATGTAATCCAGCGCGCCGCAGCGCGGGTCAACCTCGTGCAGATTCAACGTCGGCGCGAACCAGCCCTCACGCATCATCTCGATGGTCATCCAAGCCTCGAACGCACCGCAGGCGCCCAGCATGTGGCCCACGTAGCTCTTCAGCGAACTGATCGGCATGCCCGGGCCGAACACCTGCGCGGTGGCCTGGGTCTCGGCGATGTCGCCATGTTCGGTCGCGGTGCCGTGTGCGTTGACGTACCCGATCTGCGCAGGCGCCAGGCCCGCATCGTCCAGCGCCAGCCGCATGGCCTGGGCCATGGTGTCGGCGGTGGGCTGGGTGACATGCTGGCCGTCGCTGTTGGTGCCGTAGCCGACCACTTCGGCCAGGATCGTGGCGCCGCGCGCCTGCGCGTGCTCCAGCTCTTCCAGGATCAGCGTGCCGGCGCCCTCGCCCAGCACCAGGCCGTCGCGGTGCGCGTCGAACGGGCTCGGCGTGGTCTGCGGCGCGTCGTTGCGCACGCTGGTGGCAAACAGCGTGTCGAACACCGCCGCAGCCGTGGCATCGAGCTGCTCGGCACCGCCGGTGACCATCACCAGCTGCTTGCCGCCGCGGATCGCCTCGTAACCGGCGCCCACGCCCTGGCTGCCCGACGTACAGGCGCTGGACGTGGTGTACACGCGGCCGGACAACCCGAAGAACACCCCGATGTTGACCGGCGAGGTGTGGCTCATCATTTTCAGGTAGGTGGTGGCGCTGATGCCGTCGGTGGTGTGTTCGTGCAGCATGCGGCCAAATTCAGCGGTGGCCTCATGGCTGCCCGACGATGAGCCATAGGCCACGCCGGCCATGCCACTGCGCAGCACCGGGTGGCCGAGCAGGCCGGCCGCTTCCAGCGCCAGTTCGGTGGCGCGCACCGACATCACCGCTACCTTGCCCATGCTGCGGGTGGTCTTGCGGTTGTAGTGGGCCGGCAGGTCGTAGTCCTGCACGGGCGCGGCCAGGCGCGTGTTGAGGCCGTCGAACACTTCCCATTCGGGGATGTAGCGCACCGCGTTGACGCGCGCATGCAGGCGCTCGCGGATGCTCGGCCAGTCGTGGCCCAGCGGGCTGAGCGCGGCGGCACCGGTGACCACCACGCGACGTTCGGTTCGTCTCATCAGACCATGCCTCCATTGACCGAGATCACCTGGCGGGTGATGTAGCCGGCCGATTCGGACAGCAGGAAGGACACCGCATGGGCGACCTCGTCCGGCTGGCCCATGCGCCCGGCGGGAATCAGTTTGAGGGCGTGGTCCAGCACTTCCTGGTTGATCATGTCAGTCTCGATCAGGCCCGGGGCCACGCAGTTGACGGTGATCGCGCGGCTGGCCAGTTCCAGCGCCAGCGCCTTGGTGGCACCGATGATGCCGGCCTTGGCTGCGCTGTAGTTGGTCTGCCCGCGGTTGCCGACCAGCCCCGACACCGAGGACAGGGTGACGATGCGGCCGGGCTTGCGCCGCCGCACCATCGGCATCACCAGCGGATGCAGCACGTTGTAGAAGCTGTCCAGGTTGGTGTGCACCACCGCGTCCCAGTCTTCGGCGGGCATCGCCGGGAACGCACCGTCACGGGCGATGCCGGCGTTGCAGACCACCCCGTAATAAGCGCCGTGGGCCTCCACGTCGGCCTCCAACGTGGTACGCGCGGCGTCGCGGTCGGCCACGTCGAACATCAGCACGCGGGCCTGCCGGCCCAGGGCCTGGATCTGGGCCACCACGTCCTGTGCTTCCTCGATGCGGCTGCGGCAATGCACCACCACGTCGAAGCCGTCGCGCGCGATGCGCAGCGCGATGGCGCGGCCGATGCCCCGGCTGGCGCCGGTCACCAGCACTGTGAGATTCCCTGTCATGCCTCTCCACTCTCCAGATAAGCCATCGCATCGCGTGGTTCAAACACCGATACGTTGGCGACCGCCAATTCGGTAGCGCCTGCCAGGATCCGGCAGGCGAACATGCCCAGCCCATTTTCGCCCATCAGCTCGCACTGTGCCTCTACCCGCAGGCAGCTGCCGGCGGCGAAGTACGGCTGGTGCGCGGTGTAGCGGCGGGTGCCCAGCAGGAACCCGATCGAGGGTTCGCGCCCGGCCTGGCGTGCCTTGCAGCCTGCCCACGCGGCGATCGCCTGGGCCATGTATTCCACCCCCACCCACGCCGGGACGCCGTCGGCATGGTTGAACGGGCCGTGGTGCGGCACATCCACCTCGACCACGATCGACTCCGGCTGCCAGTCCAGCAGGCGGTCGATCAGGCGCATGCTGTCGCGGTGGGGCAGCACCTCGTCGATGTTCAGCGGCAGCTGCATGTTCATCCCTTCGCCAGGGCCAGCACGGCATTGCTGCCGCCGAAGGCGAACGAGTGGCTGAGCACATGCTGCGGCGGGTGTGCGGCGAGGGTCCCCGGTTCCACCAGCGCCAGCGCCGGCAACGCGGCGTCGCCCTGCCCGTCCCACCAGTGGGTGGGCAGCCGCTGGCGCGGGTTGTCGGCCAGCACCATCCAGCACAGCGCGGCCTCGATCGCCCCGGACGCGCCCAGGGTGTGCCCGGTCAGCGGCTTGGTCGAGCTGGCCGGCACCGTGATGCCCAGCACGGCCGCCACGGCCTGGCTTTCCATCGCATCGTTGTGCCCGGTGGCGGTGCCATGCAGGTTCACGTAATCCACCTGCGACGGCGCCCAGCCGGCCCGGTCCAGCGCCTGCTGCATGGCATCGATCGCGCCGCGCGCCTGCGGGTCCGGCGCGGACATGTGGTGCGCATCGGACGACTCGCCCCACCCGGCCAGGCACACCGGGCCAGGCGCGGCGGTCATCAGGAACAGCGCGGCGCCCTCGCCGATGTTGATGCCGTTGCGGTTGGCCGAGAACGGGTTGCAACGCGCCGCCGAGACCGACTCCAGCGCGCTGAAGCCAGCCACGGTGAACCGGCACATCGAATCGGCGCCGCCGGCCACCACCGCGTCCACCACCCCGGCGCGCAGCAGGCGCGCGGCGGCCATCAGCGCCTTGGCGCTGGACGAGCAGGCGGTGGAGATGGTCCAGGCCGGCCCGGTGCTGCCGATGCGCTCGCGCACGAACCGCGCCGACGTGCCCATTTCCTGCTGTGCGTAATCGAAGCCGGGCGGCCACTGGCCGGTGTCGCGGTGGCAGCGCAGCGCGTTCTCCGATTCGCCGATGCCCGAGGTACTGGTGCCGATGATGACCGCCACCCGATCGGCGCCATGGCGCGCGATCGCCGCGTCCACGCCCGGGCGGATCTGCACCAGGGCCGCTTCGAGCAGGGCGTTGTTGCGCCCGCGCAACGCCACCGGCAGCGCGGACAGGTCCGGCAGCGGGGTGGTCACTTCGCCCAACGCGAGGGTGCGACCGGCGATCACCTGGTCGTTGTCGCGCAACCCGCCGGCCTGGTCGGCGAACAGGCCGGCGCGCACCTGCGCGCGGTCGCCGCCGAGCGCGCAGACCACGCCCAATTCATTCAGATAGATCGCGCTGCTGCTACTGCTCACGGCGGTGCCTGTTCCATGTCCAACGATTCAATCACCAGTTCATAGCCTTCGGCCAGGTTGCGCAGGCGCAAGCGGCCATCGGGCAGCGGCTCCAGCAGCAGCCACGCCTTGCCGGCCTGCTCCAGGCGGCGCGCGCGGCCGGCCTCGACCAGCGTCCAGCCCGCCGGCAGGGCGGCGCGGATGGCCGCGGCCGGCCACAGCGCGAACTGCAGGTCGTCCAGCACGCGCTCGCCGCGCACCTGCGGCGGCAGCCACGGCGCGCGGGTCTGTTCCAGCGTGGTGCCGTCCCAGACCATGCGCACGCCGGTCTGGCCCATGGCCTGCACCGCCAGCCGCACCTGGCTGCCGTCGGCTTCCAGCAGCGCATCCAGCTCGCGTTCGTGGGTGCCGAAGCGGAACTGCAGGCGCTGCTGCAGCTGCAACGGCTGCGGCAGGGCCGACGGCGCCAGCTGCAGGGTGGGCAGCTGCACCAGCGGCGCGGGCATGCGGGTGCTGGCGCAGGACGCCAGCAGCACGCAGACAAGCAACAGGACGATCAGCCGCTGCACAGTTCCTCCAGCACCCGCAGGCGGCGGCCGCTGTCGTCGGCCACGTACGGGTTGTGGGTGTCCCAGGCATAGCCGGCGAGGATCGAAGAGATCATGCGGCGCACGTCGGGCTGCGGGTCGGGGTGGTAGATGATTTTCTGGAAGCCGCCGGCGTACCAGGCTTCGACGAAGCGGCGGAAGGTCTTGACGCCCGCGCGCAGCGGAATGGAGAAGTCCTTCTCCCAGTCCACCGCCTGCCCGTCGTACTCGCGGGCAATGCACGCGCTGGCCAGCTCCGCGGATTTGAAGGCGATGGTGACGCCCGAGGAGAACACCGGGTCGAGGAACTCGCCAGCATTGCCGAGCAGCGCGTAGCCTTCGCCCCACAGCGAGGACACGTTGGCCGAGTACCCGGTGATGGTACGCACCGGCAGCACGGCCCATTCGGCGTTGGCAAGCAGGCGGGTCAGGTTGGGGTCTTCACCGACGATGGCGCGCAGCTTGTCTTCGTCGCTGCCCGGATACTTCTCGAAGAAGCTGGGCTCGGCGACCACGCCCAGCGAACAGCAGCCGTTGGAGAACGGGATGGTCCAGTACCACACGTCCACATGCTCGGGATGGGTGGTGATCAGAATCTTGTTGCGGTCAAAGCCCGCGTCGGCCGGGATATGGTCGCGCACGTGGCAGAAGATCGCCCCGCGCACCGGGAAGTTCGACGGCGATTCGAGGTTCAACAGGCGCGGCAACAAGCGCGCGAAGCCGCTGGCGTCGAGGATGAAGCCCGCTTCGATGGTGTACTCGCTGCCGTCGGGGCGACGCACCTGCACCCGCGCCGGGCGGCCCGGCTGCACCGACAGCACTTCATCGCCGAAACGCAGCGTGGTGCCCATGCGCTCGGCACCGCGCGCAAGTACGTTGTCGAAGTCGGCGCGCTGCACCTGGTAGGTGGTGCCCCAACCCGGCGAGAACTTGTCGCGGAAGTCGAACTCGGTGCTCGCTTCGCCGCGTACGAACGCCGCGCCATTCTTGTACTGGAACCCGGCCTGCACCACGTCCTGCAGCAGTCCCGCCGCTTCGATGTACTCCATGCTCTGCGGCAGCAGGCTCTCGCCGATGGAGAAGCGCGGGAACTGCTGGCGCTCGATCATCAGCACCTGGCGGCCCTGCCTGCGCAGCATCGCCGCCGCGACCGAGCCAGCCGGGCCGGCGCCGATCACCAGAATCTCGGTTGTTTCCACTTGCGGGTTCATCGATACATCCTTGATCAAGAAAACAATGGCGGGAAAGGAAACACGCGGTGCTCAGTGCGGTGCGTCGTGCGGTGGCGGGCGGAACAGCGGCGAGATGATCCATACCAGGCCGATGCCGAACAGCAGGGTCAGGCCGAACGCGCGCAGCGCCGGCGTGGCCGATAGGCCCAGCAGGCCGAACGACAGCCAGGTACTGGCCGCGCCCACGCACACCGCCAGCCACGCACTGGCATCCCCGCGGTGTTCGATCAGGAAGATGCCGTAGTCGATGCCCATGCCCAGCAGCAGCATCAACGCCAGCACGTTGAACAACTGCAGCGGCTGGCCGAACAGGCCCAGCAGGGCCAGGGTCAGCGCGCCGGCCACCAGGGTCGGGGCGAACACGCGCCACGCCTGCGCGCGGTAGCGCCAGTAAAGCACCGCGAACACCAGCACGATGCCCACCAGCAGCAGCCCGCTCATCAGCTTGCGGTAGTGCTTGAGCAGCGATGAGAAATCGGCGGTGCGGTCGACCCAGCGCACGCCGTCGATGCCCTTGGCCTGGGTTTCCAGCAGGGTCAGCGCATCGGCGCGTGACAGGTCATCGACCATCACCACGGTGGCCAGGCCCGCACCGACCTTGCCCAGCCACAGGTGGTGGAACGGCATCGCCGCCGGGGAGGCCAGGAAGGCCTCGGCGTCCAGGTCGCGACCGGCGTAGTCCGGGCGTGACAGGCTTTCGCCCACCGCCTGGCCGACCTTGCCCAGCACCTGCGGCTCGACCCTGGCGGTCAGCGCGGCATCGGCGTGCTGGCGCTGCACCGAGGGCAGCCAGTCGCTGATCGCGCGGTACCCGCCGATCTGCTTGTTGGCCGCCAGCACGCGCAGGCGTTCGATCAGCGCCTCTTCGCGCTGCAGCACCTGTTCGGCACTGTCGCCCTGCACCAGGTAGAACTGCGCCGGGCTGGGCATGCCCAGCATCTGGCTGATGCGGATCTGCTGGTCGATCAGGCTCTTGGGCGAGGACTGCAGGCTGCGCAGATCATCGTTGCTGTCCAGCCGGGCGATGCCCACCGCCGAGAACAGCGCCGCCACGCCCAGGAAGATCGCGGCCTTGCGCCCGTGCAGGCGCGGCCAGCGGTCCAGTGTGCCGCCCAGCCAGCGCGAGAAGCCGGTGGTGCGGATCTCGCCGCCGTCCAGCCACGGGAACCAGAAGATCACGGTGAGGAAGGCGGCGGCCAGGCCGACCACCGAGAACAGCGCCATCTGGCGCAGCCCCGGGAACGGTGCCAGGCCCAGCGCCAGGTAGGCCAGCGCGCTGGTCAGCAGCGCCAGCCACAGGCCGGGCAGCAGGTGCCGCAGCAGGCGCCAGCGGCGGTCGGCCGGCTCGGCCTGGCGCGAGGCGAACCAGTGGATGCCGTAGTCCTCGGCCACGCCCACCAGCGACGCGCCGAACACCAGCGTGAGCACGTGCACCTTGCCAAACACCAGCACCGTGACGGCCAGAGCCACGCCGCAGCCGATCAGCAGCGAGGCTGCCACCAGCAGGATCGGGCGCAGCGAACGGAACGCCAGCCACACCAGCAGCAGCACCGCGGCCAGCGAGCCCCAGCCGATCGTGTTGATCTCCCAGTTGGCCTGCACCGCCGCCGCTTCGGCATGCAGCGGCACGCCGGCGCGCAGTACTTCCAGGCCGGGCGCGTGCTTGCGGGCCGCCGCGGCGGCCTGGTCCAGCAGCAGGTCGATGTGGCGTTCGCCGTCGAGCTGGAACGCCGAACCCACGGTGTCGTACTGCACGATCGACCAGTGCTTGCCATCGGCTTCGAGCAGGCCGTCATCGCCCATCTGCAGGCCCGAGCCGAGCGCGCGTTCCTGCCACCACTGCGGCCACAGCGACAGCGGGTCCTGCCGCCACTCGGTCAGCCGCGGCGCGCCCATCGGGCCGTACAGGGCGGCCAGCGCGGCGTCGGCCAGGCCATCCACCGGCTCGTTCTGCAGGCGTTGGCGTTGCTCGCTGGTAAGCAGGCGGTCGCGGTACGGCGCGTAGAACGCACGCGCCTGTTCGAACCAGCCTTCGATGGAGCCGCTTTCCTGCAGTAGAGCGGGGCTCTGCCCCGCTGGAACGTCACCTGCGGCAGGCAGCGGGGCAGAGCCCCGCGCTACGGCGTCCGGCGCGTGAGGCAGCGGGGCAGAGCCCCGCGCTACGTTGGTTGATTTTGGGGTGATGGTGGCGCGGAAGGCGGCCTCGGCGGCCTTGGTCTGCGCGGCGTCGGCGCTACCCAGCAGCACCACGATCTGGCGCGCGTTGGCATCGGCGATGCGCCGGGTGACGTCGGACAACAGGCGGTCGTGTGCATCCTGCGGCAACAGCGCCAGGATGTCGGTATCGATCCGCGACTCGCTCTTCCACAACTGCCACTGCTGCACGCCCAGGCCCAGCAGCACCAGCAGCCACAGCACGGCCAGCCAGCGCCAGATGCGCTGCAGGCGGCCGTTCGACTTCAGTGCGTCATTCAAACTTGCCGCCCTCTTCCGCACTCAACGCAGCCGGCGTTTCGCTCATGCCGGTGAAGTGGATGCGGGTGACATCCTGGTTGGCCTCGGTGATCTCCACCTCGCGCACGTAGCGGTCGCCCTGCAGCTTCAGCCCGGTGAACACCTTGCCCAGCATTGCCGAGCGCGGGCTCAGCTGCATGCTCCAGCCGTTGTTCGCCTTGGCCTCCACCTTCACCGTGAACTGGGCCGACAACGCCTGTGCGTCGCCGCTCATCAGCGCGAACATGATCGCGTTGACCGAGCGCATCGCCGGCTGCTGGCGGCCGTCCAGCTCGACCCGGCTGCTGCCGTCGCGCTGGCGGCTGAGGATGCGGTCACGGGTGACCACCACTTCGGACGGGAACGGCTTGAGCGTGGTCCAGACCACGCCATGGTCCTGGGCCAGCACGAAGCGCCCCTGCGAACGCAGCGGGTTCTTGAAGCCGGCCACCTGCTTTTCCTGGCTGAACTCGCCCCGCAGCACGCCCACCTTGGCCACGCGCTGCTTGACCAGATCCACATCGGCAGCGGGGGCGGCAAGCACCGGCGCGGCCACGACCAACGACACCAGCACGACCAGCGTGCGCAGCAGAGCGTTCATTGCACTTCCACTCCCAGACGGTCCCACAGCACGCGCGGGCACAGGTACAGCATTTCATTGGTGGCCGCGTCGACGGCCACCTGGATGGTGTGGGCGCGGGTCAGCACCTGGCCACTGTCGGCATCGAAGATCTCGTAGGCGATCTTCAGCCGGTTTTCCCATTCGGTGATGGTGGCGCGTACGCGCAGCGCCTGCCCGTACAGCAGCGGCCGGATGTACTTCACCCGCGCGTCCACCACCGGCCAGATGTAGCCGGATTCGCGCATCTGCGGGTAGTCGTAGTCGTACTGCTGCAGCAGCGCGCAACGGGCAACTTCGAAGTACTTGAAGTAGTTGCCGTGCCACACCACGTGCATCGGGTCGCAGTCGTGGAAGGTGGGCGACAGCCGCACCTCCAGGCTCAGGTCAGGGCTGGTCATACAGGCTCCAGCGCTGGCCACGGATGTCATCGAGCAACGCGCGCAGCTCGCCGTCCAGCGCGCGGTCTTCCTCGACCAGCGCGATGCGCGCGCACAGGTCCTGGTACATCGCGTCCAGCTCGCCGTAGAGGGTGGCCTTCATGCCCACCCGCTGGCGCAGCGCCACGCCCTGGCGGGCGGTGATCAGCAGCGCGGCAACCACCTGCTCGGTCAGTTCGATCACGCGCAGACAGTCGCGCGCGGCGATGGTGCCCATGCTGACCTTGTCCTGGTTGTGGCATTCGGTGGAGCGCGAGAACACCGAGGCCGGCATGGTCTGCTTGAGCGCCTCGGCGGTCCACGCCGACACGCTGATCTGCAGCGCCTTCAACCCGTGGTTGATCGCCGCGCGCTCACCGGTGGCCGCCGACAGGTTGGCCGGCAGGCCGTGGTTGTAGCGCGCGTCCACCACCAGTGCCATCTGCCGGTCGAGCAGGTCGGCCAGGTTGGCGATGGTGTTCTTCAGCGCGTCCATCGCAAAGGCGATGTGCCCGCCGTAGAAGTGGCCGCCGTGAAGGATGCGCTCGCCGTCGGCGTCGATCAGCGGGTTGTCGTTGGCGCTGTTGAGTTCGGTTTCGATCAGCTGGCGCATCAACGGCAGTGCGTCCTGCACCACGCCGATCACGTGCGGGGCGCAGCGCAGCGAGTAGCGGTCCTGCAGGCGCTGTTCATTGCGCGGCGGGCGGTCGCTGTGCAGGTCCTGGCGCAGGCGCGCGGCGATCTGCATCTGGCCCGGGTGCGGCTTGGCGGCGAACAGCATCTCATCGAAATGGTGCGCGTTGCCGTCGCTGGCCAGCACGTTGAACGCGGTCAGGCGGGTGGCCAGCTTGGTCAGGTAGTCGGCGCGGTCATAGGCCAGGCAGGCCAGCGCGGTCATCACCGCGGTGCCGTTCATGATCGCCAGGCCTTCCTTGGGGCGCAGCCGCAGCGGGGTCATGCCGATCTCGGCCAGCACCTCGGCGGCCGGGCGGCGCGCGCCCTGGTACATCACCTCGCGCTCGCCACACAGCACGGCGGCCACGTAGGACAGCGGGGTGAGGTCGCCACTGGCGCCCACCGAGCCTTCGGCCGGGATCAGCGGCAACACGTCGTGGCGCAGCAGCGTGGCCAGCCCGTCCAGCAGCGGATGGCTGACCCCGGACATGCCGCGTACCAGCGAGGCCAGACGCGCGGCGATCACCGCGCGGGTCTCCTGCGGGTCCAGGAACCGGCCCAGGCCGCAGCCGTGGTAGGTGAACAGATGGTGCGGCAGCTCAGCCACCAGCGCCGGCGGGATGTTGACCGTGCAGGAGTCGCCGTAGCCGGTGGTCACCCCGTAGATGACGCCGTCCTCGCGCAGCAGGCGGTCGAGGAAGTCGGCCCCCTTCTGGATGCGCGCCTGGAAGGCCGGGTCGTCGCTGACCACAGCCTGGGCCTGACGCTGCGACAGCGCGACCACGTCTTCGATGGTCAGCGGCGCATCGCCGAAGCGGATATCGGGTGACTTACTTGCCATGAGATGCCTGATCCCAGAAGGGGAAGAAATTGAACCAGTCCAAGGGTGCCTGGGTGACCTGAACTTCCAGCCACCGGGCGAAATGTTCGGCCTGCGCGGTCAGCGCGGCGTCACGCGAGCCGCGCGGCAGCACGATGCGGTCGCTGAAATGCTCGAAGCGCACACGGTAGCCGTCGCCCTCGTGCAGGCAGGCCATGGTGTACACCGGGCAGGCCAGTGCGGAGGCCAGCACGTAGGCGCCGATCGGGAACTGCGCCACATGGCCCAGGAACGGCGCCGGCACGGTGCGCCCGCCCCGCAGCGGCACGCGGTCGCCGACGATGGCCACGAAGCCGCCTTCGTTGACCCGGCGCTGCAGCTCCACCGCGGTGGCCGGGCCCATGTCGGTGACCTGCATCAGCTCCACCGACGCCAGCGGATCCAGCCGCTGCATCAGCCGGTTGAAGCGTTGCGCGTGCGCGGTGTGCACCAGCACGGTAATGCGGAAACCGGGGACCTGCTCGGCCAGCACCTGGCACAGTTCCAGGCAGCCGATGTGCGCGGTGAGGATCAGCCCGCCCTCGCGGCGCGCGATCTTCTCCAGCATCAGGTCGCGCTGCAGGCGGATGTGGCTGGGCGGATAGCGCCCGCCCAGGCCGAGCAGCTTGTCCAGCAGGGTGTCGGCAAACAGCGCGAAGTGCTTCAGGCTGGTCCAGCGCCCGGGCACGGCGCCGAGTACGCCGGTGTGCGCCTGCAGTCGCTGCAGGTACTGCAGCGACGACTGCCGCGCCACGCGGTTGCCCAGCCAATGGCACAGCACCACCGGGTACACGCACAGGCGGAACGGCCAGCGCCCGAACCAGCGGTGCACCCAGCACAGGAACAGCACCCCGGCGGCCGAGGTGGTTTCGCCCAGGTCGGCCCAGTGCGGGGCGTTGGCCGGTGCCGGTGCGGTCATGCGCGTGGCGCTCCGGCGATGCGCCGCCACAGCAGGCGCGGCGCGCGCCACAGCATGCCGAAGAACAGGCGGGTGTGCATGCGGCTGATGCGCACGTTGTCGCGCCACACATCGAAGTGCGACACGCCATCACTGGGATAGGTCACCCGCGTAGCCAGGCTGATCACCGGCACGTCGCGCCAGAACAGCCGCACCAGGATCTCGCTGTCGAAGTCCATGCGCCGGCCGATGGTCTCCTCGCCCACCAGCGCCGTCACCGGTGCCAGCGGGTACAGCCGGAAGCCGCACATCGAATCGCGGATCTGCAGCGACAGCGTGTTGATCCACACCCAGATATGGGTGGCGTAACGGCCGTACAGGCGCGCCTTGGGCACGCTGTCGTCGTAGGCCGGGATGCCGCAGATCACCGCGTCGGGATGCTGCCGCGACAGGGCCACAAAGCGCGGGATGTCGGTGGGGTCGTGCTGGCCATCGGCGTCGATCTGCAGCACATGGCTATGGCCACGGCGCGCCGCCTCGGCAAACCCGGCCAGCATCGCCCCGCCCTTGCCCTGGTTCACCGGCAGGCGCAGCACTGTGACCTGCGCGGGGTATCCCGCCGCGAGGGCATCCAGCGCCTGCGCGCACGCGGGGTGCGAGCCATCATCCACAAGCAGGCACGGCAGCCCGCTGGCCAGCACGCCGCGGACGACGGCGCCGATGGCATGCTCATGGTCGTAGACCGGAATCACCACCAGCGGCGCAAAGGGCGCAGCCGGGGGACCAGCGCGAAGCGTGTCAGACATCGCCGAACACCACCCGGCCACTGGCATGCACGCCGTGGTCGGAGACATAACGGAAGCTCAACACCGACTTGGCCGCATCCCAGCCCAGGGTGAGTTGCAGGCAATCGCCGGGGCGCGCCACGTGCTGGAATTTCAGCGCGTCCATGCGTTCGAAGCGCGGTGGCATGCTGAACACATCGCGGGCGTAATGGATGGCCCAATCCAGCTGGACCACGCCCGGAAGGATCTTGGCCTGCGGGAAATGCCCATCGAAGGCGATCAGGTCCGGGTCCAGCGGCAACAGCAGCGCTGCCGTGTCGGCCTCGCGCCGCTCCCAGTGGACCACCGGGAACTGCGGCCGGAACAGCGCTGCCAGGGCGGCGAAGGTGACCTTGCCCTGTGCGTTCAACGGCAGCGCGTCGACGAAGCGCCAGCGCCGCGGCCGGGTCACCGCATCGTGGCTGCTGGCCAGGTGCGCGCCCAGCGCCTGCGCCAGCCGGCGTCGCTGGGCGTCGTCCCAGCCGGCCGCGTCGGCCTGCTGCGGCACCACCACGGCGGCCAGCTGTTCGCGCGCGCCCGGCAGCACCAGCACGCGCACGTCCTGTACCGCCGGATGCGCGCGCAGCTGCTGTTCCAGCGCGTCCAGCGATACCCGGCGTTCTTCGATCTTGACGATGCGGTCGGCCCGGCCGAGCAGGCGGAAGCTGCGCCCGGCGTCGGCCTCCACGCGGTCCTGGGTCTGCCACCAGTCGGTGCTTTCCAGATGCGGCGAGGACACCGCCAGGCAGCCGTCCTGGATGCGCCAGGCCACGCCGGGCAACGGGTGCCATTGCGGCTGCCCGGCGCTCCAGCGGCGCCAGGCGATGCCGCCGGTTTCGCTGCTGCCGAACACCTCGGTGGGAGCCACGCCGAGCAATGCCCGCGCCTGCAGCGCGGCCTCTTCGGGCAGCGGACCGCCGGAGGAAAACACCGCGCGCAGCTGGCCCTGCAGCGAGGACCAGTCCAGTTGTTCGGGCAGGCGCTTGAGGTGGGCCGGGGTGGCCACCAGCACCGACGGCTGCTGCGCCAACGCACTGACCAGGTCTTCGTGGAAGAACCGGCGCGGCTGGATGGCGCGGCCGGCGGCCAGCGGCCACAGCACGCGGAACAACAGGCCATAGATATGCTGGTGCGAGACGGTGCCGTGCACCTGGGTGCCTTCCAGCTGCTCGCCGAACGCGGCCTGCAGCGCCTCCACTTCGCGCGTCAGCTGGCGCATGCGCTTGACGATCGCGCTCGGCGCGCCGGTGCTGCCGGAGGTGAACACCACCAGCTCCAGCTGGTCTTCGTCCAGCGGCACCAGTTCGCCCTCGGCGTCGGCATCGGCATCGGGCTGCAGCGGGGCGTGCTGCGCGGGCACGTCACCGGCAAACCCGGCCACGCGCGGGCGCAGCTCGTCCAGCGTGGCCGGCAGGTTGTCTCCGCCCAGGAAGACCCGCTTGCCGGCGTGCCAGGCCCCCAGCAGCGCGGCGGCAAAGGCCAGGGTGTCGTCGAAGTACAGGGCCCAGTCGCGTCCCGGCGCACGGGCGAACGCCTGTTGCCAGCGCATCACCTGCAGGCGGAAATCCGGGTGCAACACCGCGCCGTGCTCGGCTTCGCCCACGATCCGACCGGGCCGTGGCGACACCGCCAGCCGGTCCAATGCGATCCACTCAACCATGCGCGTGCGCCGCCTTCACCCGTCGCCGCACCAGCCACTCGCCACCAAACAAGGCACCCATCATCACGTACGCCAACAATCCGTTGTACAGCGCCCAGACCTGGTTGGACGCCCACAGCGCCGTGGCCAGGGCCAGACTTCCGTTGAGAACAAAGAAGCCGCACCAGATCCACGTGACGCGACGGGTATAGATCACCGCGAACGGCGGCAGGTCCGGCTCGCTCAGCCGGGCCAGGCGCTCCACCGCGCTGGGCGGGAACCGCAGGCTGGTGGCGAAGATCACCAGCATCACCGCGTTCACCAGCGCCGGGTACAGCTTCAGCGGCAGGGCCTCGTTGAAGGCCGTAGCCACCAGGGCGAGCACACCGGTGCCGAGTGCGGCCACCCACCACACCGCCTGGCGGGTGGTCAGCGCGCGCAGCGCGGCCAGGGTGAACAGCAGCAGCGACAGCCAGCGCGGCTCGAACCGGCCCAGCGACAGGTACACCACCAGCGGGTATGCCAGCGACAGCAACGCAAACGCCGCGACGCGCACCCGGACCATGGTCAGTGTCCTGCGGCAGCCGTCAGGCGGCTGCTTGACCGGGCAGCAGCCCGTGCACCACGTCGACGATGTCCTGCACGGTACGCACGGCCTTGAAGGCCTCCGGCTGCAGGTTGCGGCCCAGCAAGGGCTTGAGCTGCACGATCAGGTCGACCGCGTCGATGCTGTCGATGTCCAGGTCGTCGTACAGACGGGCCTGGGGCGTGATGCGCGCCGGTTCGATCTCAAAGCTGTCCTTGAGGATCTTGACGATGCGATCGAAAAGTTCGTTCTTGGTCATGGCAAATCCTGACGCGCCGTTACGACGACTGGCGTGCGGCGACAAACTCGCCCAGGGCACGCACGCTGGAGAAATGGCGACGGGTCTCTTCCGAATCCGCAGACAGGCTGACACCGTACTTTTTCTGCAGGGCCAAACCAAGTTCAAGTGCGTCAATCGAATCCAACCCCAACCCCTCGACGAACAGGGGCGCTTCCGCGTCGATGTCTTCGGGAGTGATGTCTTCCAGCGACAGCGATGAAATGATCAATTCCTTGATCTCGTGCTCAAGTGCCTGCACGGCTTGGTTCTCCAGCGAAGTCAAAGTAATGGGCAAGATGATCGGTCACGCGCCGGGCCGCCAAGGCATCCCCCCTGGGCGTGTCGCCGGCCACCGCCAGGAACGGGGCGATCGGGAGATCTTCCCCGACTTCCAGCTGAACGTGAAAACGCCGTGATGGCACACGATACCATTTCTGGCCCTTTGTCAGGGTAAGCGGGGTACAGGTGATCCTGACCGGGGTTATGTCCAGGCCGCCGCGGACGGCGATGTTGGCCGCCCCGCGCTGCAGGCGCAGGGGCTGGCCGGGCACGGTGCGGGTGCCCTCGGGGAAAATGACCAGGGTGCCCCCGGCCTTGACCGCGGCAATGCAGTCGTCGATCAGCCCCGCGCCGTCGTCGTTGGAGACGTAGCCGGCCGCCCGCACCGGGCCGCACATGAACGGGTTGCAGGCCACGGCCCGCTTGACCACGCAGTCGGCATTGGGCAACTGGGCGATCAGCAGGACCACGTCGATCAGGGTCGGGTGGTTGGCCAGGATCAGCAGTCCGTTGCGCTGAAGACGTTCAGCCCCGCGGATTTCATAGGTCATCACGCCCAGCCGGTGCATCAGGCCCACATGGCTGGCGAAGCTGAGCTGGACCAGCCGGCGCGCCAGCGTGCGGCGCCGGACCGGGTTGCGGACCAGGAACAGCAGCGGGAACAGCACCCCGCCCAGCAGCAGGCCGCCGATGCCGAACACGGCAAAGCTGAGCCCGGTGCCGAACACCCGCCAGGCATGGTTGAGACGGCCGGAACCGCGCTCAGCCATGGCGTTGCCAGGTCCATTGCTGGCCGTCGGCGGCCAGCGTCAGGGTCGGATCGCCGGCCAACAGGAAGCGCAGCGCATCCAGACCATGCGGCAGTGCGCCGGCCGGACTGTCGGCCCTGGCCGCGCCCCAGCCCAGCGAGAGCCGGGTGCCGGGGCGGTCGGCCCGGGCCAGCCGCCAGCACCAGGCGTAATACGGATCGGGTTCGTCGGCAAACCCGGCATACACCGGCGGCAATTGCGATTCATACACGATCACCCGCACCTCGGCGGCGCCATCGGCCAGCAGGCCATAGGCCTCCACGCAGGCGGTTTCGACCGTGGCGCGGCCGGCGGCCAGGGCCAGGTAGTTGCCGCGGTGGCCGCGGGCGATGGAATACAGCGCGGCCACCGCGTTGTGCACCGACAGGCCGAACGCGGTCGGGGACATGCCGTGGTCGGCGCTCAGGCTGTCGAGCAGTTCCATCGAACGGGCCACGTCGCCATGGCGCGAGGCGAACACCAGCGGCACCTGGCCGGCGTCATCGGGCTGCTCGCACCAGCACGCGGCCTGGATGGCCATGCGGCCCAGCCGCTCGATGCGGCGCCGTTGCATGGCCGGTACCTCGGCCAGCGCCGGGGTGTCATCGCCCTGCGGCAGCGCGGGGGCCTGTGCCCAGGCCTGCCACTGTTCCTTCGAGGTCAGTCCCGGTGCCCAGGCCGACCAATCCACCACTGAGAACTCGATCATTCACGCCAACATGTTGATGGGCACCAAGGCATCGCAGCGCACCGCCGTAAAAAGGAGCGCACGCTATCATGACACCCTTGGCACTGGCAGCTTTCACAATCTGAAATGAGCAGCACGATCCACGACGCAACGGCCCCGGCGGTCGCTTTTCCCCCAGGGGCGGCGGTGTTCAGCGCCGGCTACCTGCCGGCAGCGCTGCGCGAGGCCGCCCTGGCCGACCCGTGCACCCTGGCGGTGTTCGGCTTTGGCGCGCCTGCGCCCTTCCCGGGCAACGATCCGCGCTGGCTGCAGGTGCCCCTGGCCGAACACGGTCCGGCGCAGGTGGAAGTCTGGCGGGGCGCGACGCCGGTGCAGTCGGGCGTCACCGACGGGGTGCGCTGGTCGCACAATGCCGCGCTGCTGTTCGGGGTGCTGGAGATCGACGAAGCCGAGGGCGACATCGAGACGGCCGCCGCCGACGCCTATGCGCGGATGAGCAGCTTCCTGGCGCACTGCGGATTCCCGCACCTGCTGCGGACCTGGAACTACCTGGACGCGGTGACCGAAGGCGATGGCGACCAGGAGCGCTACCGGCGCTTCTGCGTGGGCCGGGTGCGCGGGCTGCGCGAGCTGGACGAAGCGGCCCTGCCGGCCGCGACCTGCATCGGTCGCTTCGACGGGCACCGGCGCCTGCAGGTGTACTGGCTGGCCGCCCGCGAACCCGGCCTGCCCCTGGAAAACCCACGCCAGGTAAGCGCGTTCCGCTACCCGCGCCAGTACGGCCCGCAGTCGCCCAGTTTCTCGCGGGCGCTGCTGGCGCCGGCGGCAACCGGGCTGCCGCTGCTGCAGTCGGGCACGGCGGCGATCGTGGGCCATGTGTCCCAGCACACCGGCGCGGTGGAAGACCAACTGCGCGAAACGCTGACCAACCTGCAGAGCCTGGTCGACGCCGCCCGACGGCAGCGTCCGTCCCTGGCCGCCCAGCTCGGCGCCGATTCGGTACTGAAAGTGTATGTGCGGCGTGCCGAAGACATGCCGGCCGTTGCCGCCCAGATGGCCGCGTTACCCGGCCCCCCGGCCTACGTAGTGCTGCATGCCGAAGTCTGCCGGGCCGAACTGCTGGTCGAAATCGAAGGCCTGCACGCCTGATACGCGCTCGGCCGCGTCCTGCGTAGAGCCGACCGTTGGTCGGCTGCTCTCGACCCTTCTTTTGCGTCTGGCTCGTCCAACCGACGATGCACACTTTGCTGGGCGAGGGTGGTCAGATCCTGCCGGGACCGTTGAGCGGCATGGATGCCGCTCACGAGCCCCCAAGGATGGGTTCACGGCGTGTCCCGGCAGGGTCTGACCACCCTCGCCAACCCCGGAACATACGAAGAGCCAGCGCCTCTCCTCCTCAGTGATACCCGGTATCGGCCCGCACCTTGCCGCGGAACACCCGATACGACCACGCCGTGTAGCCCAGGATCACCGGCAGCAGCACCACCAGCCCGACCAGGCTGAAGCCCAGCGACGACGCCGGGGCGGCCGCTTCCCACAGCGTCATGCTCGGCGGCAACAGGTAGGGCCACATGCCCAGCACCAGCCCGATGAAGCCCAGGATGAACAACGCCAGGGTCAACAGGAACGGCGGCAGGTCGCGGCGCGGGTGCATCGCACTGCGCCACAGCGCCACCGCCACGCCCAGCGTCAGCAGCGGCACCGGCGACAACCACCAGAAGTTGCCGTCGCTGAACCAGCGCGCCATCAAGCGCGAATCCAGGAACGGCAGCCAGGTGCTCACCAGCCCCATGAACACGATCACCGCCACCACCAGCGGCCGCGTCAACGTGCGCGCGAACGCCTGCTCGCGGCCTTCGGTCTTCAGGATCAACCAGGTGCTGCCCAGCAGCGCGTAGCCGAACACCACCGCTGCACCGGTCAGCATCGAGAACGGACTGAACCAGCTGAACGCACCACCGGCGTAACGGCCATCCACGATCCGCAGGCCTTCCACCAGCGCCCCGAGAATCACCCCCTGCGCGAACGCCGCCAGCAGCGAGCCCAGCCCGAAGGCCACGCTCCACAACCGCCGCGAGCGGTGTGCCTTGAAGCGGAATTCGAACGCCACCCCGCGGAACACCAGCGCCACCACCAGCAGCAGCACCGGCAGGTACAGCGCCGACAGCAGCGCCGCGTAGGCCTTGGGGAAGGCCGCCATCAGCCCGGCCCCGCCCAGCACCAGCCAGGTTTCGTTGCCGTCCCAGATGGGCGCGGCGGTGTTCATCATGATGTCCAGCTGTTCTTCGTCCTCGGCCATCGGCGCCAGGATGCCGATGCCCAGCACGAAACCGTCCAGCACCACGTACATCAGCACGCCAAAACCAATCACCGCAAACCATGCCACCGGCAGCCAGGTTGTCATCTCCATGTCAGCGCTCCTCCAGCGGTTCATCGGCACCGGACAGCGGCCGCGCCGGGGTATGGCTGCCCGCGTCCAGCGCCGGCGCCGGTTCGTGCGGCTTGGGCCCGGTGCGGATGATCTTCACCAGGTACCAGATGCCCCAGCCGAACACGAACGCATAGCCCACGATGTAGACACCCAGCGACAACGCGGTCATCCACGCACTCTGCGGGCCCACCGCGTCGGCGGTGCGCAGCACCCCGTACACCACCCACGGCTGGCGCCCCATCTCGGTCACGAACCAGCCCGACACCAGCGCGATGAAGCCGCTGGGCAGCATCCAGTTCCAGCCCCGCACCAGCCAGCGCGACTGCAGCAGCTTGCCCCGCCACCACTGGAACGCCGACACCCAGGCCAGCAGCAGCATCAGCGTGCCCAGCCCGACCATGATCCGGAAGGCGAAGAACACCGGCACCACCGGCGGCCGATCGCTGGCCGGTACCGAGGTGAGCGGGTCGAACGTCCCCTCCAGCGAATGGGTCAGGATCAGGCTGCCCAGGCGGGGAATGGCGATTTCATAATCGTTGCGCTCGGCTTTTTCGTTGGGCACGGCGAACACCACCAGCGGGACGCCTTCGCCCTGCCCTTCGGAATGCCAGTGCGCTTCCATCGCGGCAATCTTCATCGGCTGGTGCTTGAGTGTGTTCAAGCCATGCATGTCGCCCACGACGATCTGCACCGGCACGGTCAGCGCGGCGAACGCCACGGCCGCCAGCAGCATCGTGCGCCCGGCTTCCACGTGCGTGCCCTTGCGCAGGTACCAGGCGCCCACGCCACCGATCACGAAACAGGTGGTGATGAACGAGCCCAGCGCCATGTGCGCCAGGCGGTACGGGAAGGACGGGTTGAAGACGATCTGCCACCAGTTCTGCGGGTGCACGATGCCGTCGATCAGCGCGTAGCCGGCCGGGGTCTGCAGCCAGCTGTTGGAGGACAGGATCCAGAACGTGGAGAACAGCGTGCCGAGCGCCACCATGCAGGTGGAGAAGAAATGCAGCCGCGGCGAAACGCGGCCCCAGCCGAACATCATGACGCCCAGGAAGCTGGCCTCCAGGAAGAAGGCGGTGAGGACTTCATAGGTAAGCAGCGGCCCGATCACGCTGCCGGCCACCTCGCTGAGGCGCGGCCAGTTGGTGCCGAACTGGAAGGCCATGACGATGCCGCTGACCACGCCCATGCCGAAGGACACCGCGAAGATCTTCTGCCAGAAGAAATACAGCTCGCGCCAGACCGGGTTGCCGGTGCGCAGCCAGCGTGACTCCACGAAGGCCAGCCAACTGGCGGTGCCGATGGTGAAGGCGGGGAACAGCACATGGAAACTGATGACGAACCCGAACTGGATCCGCGACAACAACAACGCGTCCACGTGACGCCTCCGACTGGTTTCTGAAATCCGCACCAGTCTGGGCCGGTATACGTGAAAGGCACATGCGACCCGGTGACGCGCTGCTTCACTTTGTCGCAGGGGCTACCGCGAGCGTGAGGGCCCCTTAGCGGCCGGTAGGCCCCTGGTGCAAATGTCCCCCGGCCGCGGTCGCGGCCTCCTCCTTTGTTTTGCCCAGGAGCCTACCGGCCGCTAAGGGGCTCGGGTTGCGGCAAGCAGGGGAAGCCAGGCTTTTCTGGCGCTGGTCGGTGGGTCGGGCGCTGGGCCCCGATGCCCTTGGAGGCGAAATAAAGGGGGAGGGGGCGGCCGCAGGCCGACGCCGGAGGACATTCGCCGGAAAGGGTCTCGGGGCC